>CAZNGQ010000109.1:0-8628 GCA_964572095.1 uncultured Oscillospiraceae bacterium | reverse complement strand
CCCGACGGACTCGACGTGCCGGCTCCGCTCGTGAAGAAGACCTTCCCCGGCGGGCTGTATGCCGCGCACATGATCCAGTTCCCGAACTTCAACGAATGGCAATGGCTGGTCGCGTGGGTCCGGGACAACCCCGAATACACGTTCAACATGCCGGACGACGGCGGGGAGTGCATGAATGGGCTGCTCGAGGAGCACCTGAACTACGTCGTGCGCATCCGGGAAGGAGTCGGCGAGGAGAACATGCAGCTCGACCTGCTGCTTCCGATCCGGAAGAAGGTCTGAGACCGCCCCGCCCCGTCACACTGAAAAACGAGCCGCCGCAGGGCGGCCGTTTTCCTTTTCAGTGTGCTATGGTTGAGACAGAGGGGACGCGCGTCTCCGGATTGCGATACGAGGAGGGTTCCTTATGCAGCAGCGACCGTTCGGCCGGACCGGCCTTTCGACCTCCATCCTGGGCTTCGGCGGGTTCCATCTCATCGAGATCCCGTATTCCGAGGCCGACTTCCTGTTGAACGCCTACCTGGACGCGGGCGGCAACTACATCGAGACTGCGGCCTCCTACGGCAAGGGCGAATCGGAACGCAAGATCGGGCGGGCCGTGTCCGGCCGCCGCGACGAATATGTGCTGGTGACCAAGACCGGCGAGCGGGACCGACAGGGCTGCCTCGACTCCCTCAACCGCAGTCTGGACCACCTGGGCACGGACCACGTCGACGTGTTGCTGATGCATGGCGTCGGCACGATGCGGGACCTGGACCAGATCCTCGCCCCGGGCGGCGCGATCGAGGGAGCGGAGCAGGCGGTAAAGGACGGCAGGGTCCGCCACATCGGCATCTCGATGCACGGCCAGCCCGACGTCCTGATGGCCGCGCTGCACGCCTACGACTTCGCCGCCGTGATGACGACGGTCAATTACTACGACCGCTTCAACTTTCCCGAGATCGAGAACGCCTTGATCCCGCGCGCGCACCGGCTCGGTGCCGCCGTGATCCTGATGAAGCCGCTTGCCGACGGGCTGTTGTGGAAATCCGCGCCCGCCGCGTTCCGCTACGCGTTCTCCCGGCCGGTGTCGGTCGTCGTGAGCGGGATCAACTCCCGGGCCATGCTGGCCGACGACCTCCGGTACGCGGAGGAGTTCGAACCGCTGACGCGGGAGCAGGCCGACACCCTGGCGGCGAACGCACCCGAGCTGGGCACCCATGTCTGCCGGCAGTGCGGGTTGTGCATGCCATGCCCCGCGGGCATCGACATCCCGGAAGTGTTCCGGCTGGAAGGCTGGTACGACCGCCAGATGGGCAACGGCCAGGTGGACGACACCGCGGACTACGCGCTGCGGGAGCGGCTCAAGTTCTGGTTCGGCAACCAGGGGATCGCCCGTGAGAAGTACGCGACCGTGCCCATCCGGGCGGACCAGTGCACGCACTGCGGCGTCTGCACGCCGCGCTGCCCGTACGGGCTCGACGTCGAGGGCAAGCTGGCCCACGCCGACTACAAGCTGGCGGGCCAGGGAATCTACGAATAAGGGTTTCAGACTCCGCGTGCCGACGCCTTCCGGTCGCTGCGCAAGGTGCGGACCAGCTCGCCCAGGCGGGGGGGCTTGCCGTACATGAGCACCCCGATGCGGTAGATCCGGGCGGAGACGTATCCGATCCCCGCGGTTGTGCCGAGCATGAGCGCGATTGACAGCGCGATCTGCCAGAACGGGACGTCGGTCATGCAGATCCGGACAAACATGACCATCGGCGACAGCAGCGGGATGAACGAGCACACCGTGACGTAGGTCGCCTCGGGCGTGATCATGCCGAAGATCGAGACCATCATGGCCGCGACGAGGATCAGGACGATCGGCATGATGCTCGTGTTGATGTCCTCGGTCCGGCTGGCCAGTGAACCCAGGGCTCCGTACAGGAACGCGTACATGAAATACCCGATGAGATAGAAGAGGATCGTGTAGACCAGCAGGTCGGCGGGCATTTCGAACGCCGAGCGGACGATCGCGATGTCGGCGAACTGGTCGGCGTTGAGCTGGTAGATCCCCACGGCGGAGAGCAGCAGGACGCCGATCTGCGCCAGGCCGGCCAGCCCCGAGCCGATGACCTTGCCGAACAGCAGGCTCATGGGCCGTGCGGACGTGATCAGCATCTCCATCGCGCGGTTGCTCTTTTCGCTGGCGACGGACGTCGCGACCATCTGGCCGTACAGCATCACGGTCATGTACAGCAGCATGACCAGCAGGTAGGTGTACAGGTAGGCCTGTTCCATGGACTTGCCGCTTTCCTGGACGGTCTCCAGCTGAGTCATCGCGGAGGGCGCCAGGAACGCCGCGATCTCGGCCTCGGTCAGGCCGTATCCGGCCAGGGCGGCAGCGTGGAAATGCGCGTCGAGAGCCGACTGCAGCCGGGCTCCGTCGTTGAAACCCATACCACCCACGTTCCTGCGGACGATGTAGGTATAGTCGCCGGGTTTGTGGACGACAAAGGCCGCGCGGGCCTCGCCGTTGTCGATGGATTTCTTGATCTCCTCCAGCCGGCCGGCGTCGGCGGATTCCAGGCGGATCCCGGTCAGCGCTTCCCTGAGGGACGCCGCGTCCGGCGCTTTCGCGCTCTCATCGATCAGGTAGACAGCCGCTTTCGGATCGTCCACGGGTTCCCCGGAGCCCGGTATCACATCGAGATCCTTGAAAAACCCGATGATCGACGGCAGGAACAATCCGATCGCGATCAGCACGACAAACACGATCGTCGTGACGACATAGACCTTGTTTTTCATATAGGACATGAACTCATAGTCCAGGACGATCCGGAACTGCCGGAGGCCGGTGGCCTGTTTCATATGGAATCCCCCACTTTCTCGACGAAGATCTCTTCGAGCGACGGCTCGACGACGGTGAACGTCTCGACGGACGCGCCTGCGGCGAGGATGGCGGCCAGCAGCGGATCCTTGGCGTCCGGGGAGGCCAGCCGGACTTCGCAGCCGTCCGCCCCGTCGGACTCGACCTGGATGATCCGTCCCCGCAGTTCGGGCAGGGAGGACAGCCGGTCCAGCAGTTCGGCGGTCGTGCCGTCGCCCCCGCCGACCCGGATGGACAACCGGGTGCGCGGATAGCTCCGCTTGATGGTGTGGATGGCGCCGGACAGTACGATGCCGCCGCCGTTCAGGATGGCGACGCTGTCGCAGAATTCTTCGACATAGCCCATCTGGTGGCTGGAAAACAGCACGATCCGGCCCTGCTCGACCTGCTCGTTCACAATGTCCTTGAGCAGCTGGGCGTTGACCGGGTCCAGCCCGGAGAACGGCTCGTCGAGGATGACGATCTCGGGCTCGGCCAGAAGCGCGAGCGCCAGCTGGATCTTCTGCTGGTTTCCCTTGGAGAGGGTCTCGAGTTTTTTATCGATGTACTCGCCCATCTCCAGGCGGTCCAGCCAGTAGCGCACCGAGGTCTGGGCCTCCGTGCGCTCCATGCCGCGCAGCCGGGCGAGATAGGTCAGCTGGCGTCCGACCGGGATCCGGGGATACAGCCCGCGTTCTTCGGGGAGGTATCCGACGCGCACGCCGGAATGGCGCAGGTGGCGGCCGCCGAAAAGGACGTCGCCGTCGTCCGGGGGAAAGACGTCCATCACGATGCGGATCGCGGTGGTCTTGCCGGCCCCGTTTCGGCCGAGCAGCCCCAGCGCCATGCCGGGACCGGCCGTAAAGGACACGTTGCGCAGGACTTCTTTCGGCCCGAAACTCTTGGAGATCGAGCGCACTTCGAGTTGCATAGCTTTCTCCTCTTGTAACTTTAATTTGACAAAAAGAACATAGCACGCGTCCACAGCACTGTCAAACACGATCCCCGGATGTGCCATAATCAAAGCAGGCAACCGTCCGCGGGGCGGACAACAGGAGGGATGTACCATGGACCTGTCGGATTATCGCATCACCGAGGACAAAGGTAATAGGCTGAAAGATCACGATCCGCGCGACGCCGCTGGCTTGCGCAAGGGCCGGGAGGTCGACGCCATGCTGGCGGCGAACCTTTCCCGCCTGGCCGGGTTCCAGGAGATGCTGTACGCGCACAACCGGTACGGGGTGCTGGTCATTCTCCAGGCGATGGACGCCGCCGGCAAGGACGGCATCATCCGGCATGTCATGACGGGGTTCAACCCCCAGGGGGTCCGGGTCAAGCCGTTCAAGGTCCCGACCGCGGACGAGATCGACCACGACTACCTGTGGCGGGCCCAGGCGCACCTGCCGGCCCGCGGCGAGATCGCGATCTTCAACCGGTCCTATTACGAGGATGTCCTCGTGGTGCGCCTGCACAGCCTGCTCGCGGCGCAGAACATGCCGGAGGAACTCACGGACGGCAAGGTCTGGACGAACCGCCACCGCCAGATCCGGGACTACGAGCGGTACCTGTCGGAAAACGGCATCGTCGTGGTCAAGATCTTTCTCCACTTGTCGGCGGAGGAGCAGCGCAGCCGCCTGCTCAAGCGGATCGAAGATCCGGACAAGAACTGGAAGTTCTCGCCCGGCGATGTCGAGGAGCGTAAACACTGGGACCGGTATCAGGAGATTTACGAGGAAATGATCCGGGAAACCGCGACGGACCGCGCTCCCTGGTATATCGTGCCGGCCGACCGCAAGTGGTTCGCCCGGCTGCTGGTGTCGGAGATCCTGGCGGACACGCTGGAAAAACTGCCGATCGCTTATCCGAAACTCGACGAGAAGCAATTGGCCGTGCTGGAGGAATGCCGGGTCCTGCTCGAGAACGAGGGGGCCGCGAAACCGTCCGACTGACCGGGCCGACCGCCGTATCGCCCGTCTGTCAGCCGTTTCTCAGCATGAAATCCAGGATGCGCAGGTTGACGTCCCTGGCGTGTTCCATCGGGAAATGCGGCCGGTGCCCGCTGTCGGGCACCATCATGATCTCTGTTTGCGGACAGCGCTCCCGGACGGCTTCCAGGCTTGCCGCCGAGGTGAACGGGTCGGATTCACCGGCGATCAGCAGCAGCGGCATTGTGATCCGGTCCCAGTCGGCTTCCGACAGATCCGGATAGTTCCGCCAGTTGAACGCGCTTTGGCGCATGTGATGTTCCCAGCTGCCGCCGGAGGCTTCGGCGTGCAGCGCTTTCATGCGCTCGATGAAAGCGGTCTTGCCGTCGCGGATCAGCGCCTCGGGCTCGTACTCCTCGACCCCGGTCGGGTCCGCGGAGCCGTTGCAGCCGATCGCGGTGACGGTCCGCACGATCTCCGGGTATTTTGCCGCCATATGGAGCGCCACCCCGCCGCCCAGGCTGTACCCGACGAGGTGGGCGTGCGGGATGCCCAGCGCGCGCATCAGCCCGGCACAGTCGTCCCCGATCTGCGGCATCGTCCAGTCCCCGGTCGCGCTGCGCGTGCGTCCGTGCCCGCGGAAATCCGGGAACAGGCAGCGATGGTCGGCAGCGAACGGCTGGATCTGCGTCCCGAACGCCAGGATCCCCCTGCTGTAGGCGCTGTGCAGGAACAGGACCGGGTCGCCGACGCCGATGTCCTCGTAAAAAAGCTCCAGGTCGCCGAGTTTGCAGACAGGCATGCGTGACACCTCTTTTTATGGGATTGGTTTCGTGGGTCACGTCGATAATAGTACTATATAGTACTTATGTCAATCGCCCGACCGATACCATTGCCGGACCGCCGGGTGGACGATCTCGCCGCCGAGCGTGTTGACGCCCGACCGCAGACCCGCGTCCGCCTGGCAGGCGGCTTCCAGCCCCAGTCCCGCGATTCTCAGCCCGTAGGGGAGCGTCGCCGCGTTCAACGCCTGGGTGGCGGTCCTCGGGACCGCGCCGGGAATGTTGGCGACGCCGTAATGCACGATCCCGTCGACGAGGTAGACCGGGTCGTCGTGATAGGTGGTGCGGATCGTCTCGCAGCACCCGCCCTGGTCGATCGCGACGTCGACGATGACCGCGCCGGGCTTCATCCCGGCCAGGTGCGCGCGCCGGACCACCCGCGGGGCGGCGGCTCCGCGGACCAGCACGGCTCCGATCACGAGGTCGGCTTCGTGAAGGGCGGCCGCGACGAGCTCGTCGTTGCACGGCAGGGTCGTGAGGCGTCCGCCAAACAAGTCGTCCAGTTCGGTCAGCCGGGCGGCGTCGATATCGAGCACCGTCACTTCCGCGCCAAGCCCCAGGGCCATGCGCGCGGCATTGGCGCCGACCGTGCCGCCGCCGATAATCGCGACCCGTCCCCGCGGCGCGCCGGGCACACCGCCCAGCAGCACCCCGCGCCCGCCAAACGGGCGTTCCAGGTACTTCGCGCCTTCCTGTACGCTGAGGCGGCCGGCGATCTGGCTCATCGGACGGAGGCAGGGCAGGGCGCCCCGATGGTCCTCGATCGTCTCGTAGGCGACTCCCGTGACTCGGGTTTGCAGCAGCATGTCCGTCAGGGGGCGGGAGGCCGCCAGGTGCAGGTAGGTGAACAGGATCCGGTCCGGACGCAGCAGGGGGTACTCCTCGGGCAGCGGCTGCTTGACCTTGACCACCATGGCGCAGGCCGCATAGACCGCGGCCGCGTCGGGCACGATGACCGCGTCCGCGGCGAGGTACTCGCTGTCGGAAAACCCGGCGCCCTCTCCGGCGCCGGCCTCGACATAGACCTCGTGCCCCTCGCGCACATAAGCCCTGACACTGTCCGGGGTCAACCCGACCCGGTACTCGTGCCGCATCCGTTCCCGTACCGATCCGACGCGCATGGACGGCCTCCTTTCGGGGCGATGATTTGACATTCCGATCGATCTCATCCTACCATATTCACAAGAGACGAATGTCGCGCGAGGAGGAGGACACAACCCATGAAAATCCTGATTTTGTCCGGCAATCCCAAGACCTCAGGCCTGTGCCATTCCATGATCGAGGAAATCAAGCGAGGCGCCGCCGATGGCGGGGCCGACGTCGAGGAGATCCGCCTGTCCGACCGGAACATCGGGCGGTGCCACGTTTGCGGCAATGGGTGGGGAACCTGCCGTGAGCAGCATGTCTGCGCGTTCGGCGACGACGGCTACACCGAAGTCGCGGACGCCATCGCGGCGGCGGACGCGGTCGTGCTGGCCACCCCGGTGTACTGGGGCGAGACCGCGGAGACCCTGAAAAGCTTCATGGACCGCTTCCGCCGCTGCCATTTCGGCGGCGAAGGCGCGCTGTCGGGCAAGCAGGTTCTGCTGTTCGCGTCGCCCGGCGGCAGCGGCAACGGCATGCTGACCTGCCTGGAGCAGCTGGACCGCTTCTGCCGGCATACCGGCGCGGTCATTTTCGACTACATCGGTGTCAACCGGTGGAGCGCGGACTACAAACGCGTCCTCGCGTACTCGGCGGCCAAGGCACTTGCATCCGGGCGCAAGAACGGAGACACGGTCTAGAGGAAAAAGTCATGAAATTTGAAAAGAAAGTGCTGTGCCGGCTGGAAGAATGCTATTCGGCGAACGCCATCACCGTGGATGGGGAACGGCGCATCCTCCTGGCTTCCGAAGGCCACGGACCCTGCTACGCGTTCCGCGGCGACGATTTCGCCCGGGACACGGTCTGGGACGCGCCGGGCGGAACCGTCGCCATCATTCCGGTTCCCGGGCGGAATGGAGAGTTCCTCGCGGTCCAGCGCTTTTTCCCCGTGTTCCAGAGCGAGGCGGCGGAGCTTGTCTGGGTCCGCCCGCAGTCCGGCGGCGGGTATTCGGTCCGGCCGATCCTGCTCATGCCTTACCTGCATCGGTTCGACATCCTGAGCCGTGGCGGTGTGGATTATTTTCTCGGCGCGACGCTGTGTACGAGCAAAACGGAGACAGAGGACTGGTCGGATCCCGGAAAAGTCTACGCCGCCGTCCTGCCGGAGGACCTGGACCGTCCGATGGAGCCGCAGGTGCTGCTGGATGGACAGGTGAAAAACCACGGATACTGCCGCGGCACATGGAAAGGCCAGCCTGCGGGGTTTACCGCCAGCGAGCAGGGGGTCCACGCCTTTGTGCCGCCTGCCGCGCCCGGCGGGAGCTGGATTGTGGAGAAAATCCTGGACCGGCCGGTCAGCGACCTGGCGTTCTGTGACATCGATGGAGACGGAAGGGACGAGATCGCCACGATCGAGCCGTTCCACGGCAAGCGGTTCCGGATCGGCCGGCTGGAGGCCGACGGGTACAGGCAGCTCTACGAGCGCACGGGCGGGATGGAATTCGGCCATGTCGTCTGGGGCGGGCGGTTGCGGGGACAGCCGGTGTTCCTCGGCGGCTGCCGCGGACTGGGCAGGGAATTCTTCTGCATCCGGTGGGCGGTTTCGGGGACATCGGGCTTTACGGAAGAGATCATCGAGTCCGGGGCGGGGCCCAGCAATGTGGTGGTCCTACTTGGACCGGATCGGGACATCATCATCAGCGCCAATCGCGAATCGGACGAGGCGGTTCTCTACTTCGTAACAGACTGAGCAGACGGACACGGCTGTTTTTCCGGCATCCCGGCGGCACCCTTTCGAGGATGCCGCTTTTTCTGTACCGTATGCGACATAATCCCTCCACATTCCGGGGGTAGAATGAGTTTGCATCATACCCATGGGGGGTATCGTAACAACCAGGAAACCGGAGGGCTTGTCTTGAAGCAGCAGACCATGAGAATCACCGGAATG
>CAZNGQ010000108.1:0-8647 GCA_964572095.1 uncultured Oscillospiraceae bacterium | reverse complement strand
CATCTTGGTGGTCAGGACGACGCGCTCGCGCCGGTTGCCGCCCTTGGCGAACCAGGTGCCGATGATCTCCTCGCTGAATCCGCAATGCCCGCCGACGCCGAAGTTGCCATAGACGTTGGCGGTGTCGAAAAAGTTGATCCCGGCGTCCAGGGCCATATCCATCAGGTAGTGGGCGTCCTTCTCTACGACGGAACCCCAGTCCCCATATCCGTTGCTGCCTCCGCCAAAGGTCCCTGTTCCCAGGCAGACCCGGCTGACTTTCATTCCCGTACGGCCTAGATACGCGTATTGCATGACGTACACCCCTTATCTATACTTGGTTCTGCAGTAGATTTTACCACGAGACTGCGGAGGACATAGTAATGGAGAAGGACGCCCTGCGGCTCCAAAACCACCGGCTGCGCGCGGACATCGCGCCGCCCGGCCGGCGCTACGACCTGACGCGGTTCGACTGGACCGGCAACGTCGCCCAGGTGCTGCTGGACGGGCGCCACACGTTTCTCGGGCAGGAGCAGCCTGCGGGCAGTCCGGCGATGGGGGGATTCGGGCTGCAGAACGAATTCCGCATCGAAGGCCCCGGTAGCTTCGAGGACACCCCGGCGGGGGAGTGGTGCATCAAGATCGGCATCGGCCTCGTCCGCAAACCCGACGACAAGCCCTATAACTTTCGCCAGCGGTACGAGTGCCGTCCGTTCGACGTCCAGGTATCGCAGCCCTCGGACGACTGCGCCGTCTACCGATCCCTATTGGCGGATGCGCGCGGGTTTTCGCTTTTGTATGAAAAAACCGTCCGCATCGAGGACTCCACCTTGACACTGGAACACCGTGTCGAAAACCGCGGCAAGCCGATCCGCTTCCGCGAGTTCAGCCACAATTTTCTGCTGTTGGACAACCACCCAATCGGTCCCGACTACCGGCTAATGTTCTCGAGCCTGCCGCCCCTGACGGGCGAACAACCGGACTTCACCGTCTCCGGCGACACCATCGCCTGGGACCGGACGCCCGGGGACTATTTTCTGGTATCCGGCGAGATCGATGCGCCGCCCGACACGAGCCGCTGGCGGCTGGACTGCGCGGCGAACGGCCTCGCGGTCACCTGCGACATGGACTTCCCGCCGGTCCGGCTGACGTTGTACGGACGTGCGGACGTGGTCTGCCCCGAAGTCTATACCGGCCAACATCTGGAGGAAGGGGAGACGGCGGTCTGGTCCCGCCGGTATACGTTCACCGATGGAGATTAAGAGCAAATACGAATTTGACCCGGATTCCCGCATGGACTATTTCCTGCATCCGGAAAACCACCGGATCCCGGGCTTCCGCATATTCGGGAACCTCTTTTTTGTCGGCGACGCGGACGCCGGCGCGCACCTGGTCGACACCGGGGACGGCCTGATCCTGATCGATACCGGGTACCCCACCGCGCGGACCGGATTTCTGCAGTCCATCCGGGAAGCGGGCTTCGATCCCGCGGATGTCCGGATACTCCTGCACACCCACGGGCACTTCGACCATTTCGGCGCGACGGCCGACATCGTTACGCTGTCGGGGGCAAAGACGTATCTCGGCGAGCCGGATGCGCGGATGTTCCGGGAGAACCCGGCGCTCGCGCTCACCGGCATCGGCTGGTTCACGGATGCGCCGCTGTTCCGGCCGGACCGCGAACTGGAGGATGGAGACATCATCACGCTCGGTTCCGCCACCGTGCGCGCGGTCGCCACGCCCGGGCACTCGGACGGGGTGACGTCATACTTCTTCGACGTAACGGAAAACGGACGCACCCTGACGGCGGGGTTGTTTGGCGGAGCGGGGCTCAACACGCTCTGTCGTCCGTTTGTCGAGCGGTTCGGCCGGACGCACGCCCGCGCGGATTTCGTCCGCAGCCTTGAGAAGGTGCGAAACGAACAGGTCGACATCACGCTCGGAAACCACGCCCCCCAGAACCGGACCCCGGAAAAGCGGGCACGGCAGCTCGCCTGTCCGGACGCACCCAACCCGTTTGTCGATCCCGCCGAATGGGCAGGGATGATCGACGGGATCCATGCGGCGTATGACCGCATGATTCAGGACGAACGGGACGTGACGGATCTGCTGAGCCGATAGAACACAAAAGCTCCCTCGGGTCGGATGATCCGAGGGAGATATCGCGACTTCGGGTCGGTTTGCCTATGCCACGTTAACCCGTTCCACATCGCACCGGTCCAGAACGGTATCCAGCCCGTATTGCATGGGAAAACTCGCGAGGAAACAATACCCGTCCTGCATCCAGATCACCGTGTACGTCGATGTCTCTTTCGATGTGTGGTAGTAGTACCCTTTACGGTCGGTTCGATCGGATTCGACCCAATCCTCGCCAAAATAAGCATCGAAGGAGTCAGCCGCGTGCTCCTTGCTTGTGAACCAGTGCAAGTTGAACATGCCCTCGGTGATCTTGCCCGCATCGACGGGGTTGGGTTTGAAATCCATCACGATCCAGCCGCCATACAACTTGATCCCGGTTAAGGCCCCCAGATCTGCTATATTCTTGAAACTGTAATAGAATTCTCCATTCATCAGCCCGGCGCTGACCAGTCTCTCGCGTGCGAGAGTCAGGTTCGGTAGGTCGCCGGTAAAAGGTTTGATTACGGACAGATCTCCAGACATGGCTTTTACGAGATCCGATTCAGACGACAGGACAGGAGGATACTGAGAGGCGTCATATGAGTTGGAATCTGGAATAGATGTTGTGGTAACACGTGTCTTTCCATTTGTGCCACATCCGCACAAGAAGATCAAAGCAACAAGAACGATAAGAATCTTTTTCATTTTAGTCTCCTCAATGTAAATTTACGTCAAAACCTAATTCACACGAAGCGCACCAAATATCAGATGTAGTATTATATACGACATTATCAAATCCACCATTCATAATACACGGGGTACCACCATGGTGACTACAGCCATAATTATGAGACAATTCATGCTGGATAACTCTTGTATTATAAGTAGCTAATGTAGTGTCAGCGTCAATATCATAATTAAAATATTTAACAAATGCGTGTCTCGCCGTATTGGATAATCCGGGGACTCCTATATGTACATCATCGAATTTTGCACATAAATGAGTCAGACTTACACCTAAAACTAAATCGTAAGTTGTGCAAGGATAAGCAGTTGATAGCCAATCTAAGTTGTAGTAAATATTCCTGTGATGGTGTCCATAAACCTCAGGATAATCAGGGTCACAATTTGAACTACAAATTGCATCTGTGCAGTTTATGTTTGCACCTAAAGTACAGTCGCTGGCTGGAACACCTACTCCATAGTTTACAGTATCATATAGCCATTCCCCCCCGGTAATTTCCAAAAGAGTAATTAACATAATCAATAATAGTTCCAATTGGGCCAGGAAGCCAACCACAATAACTATAATATTCATCGTCCACAAGAACTCTCATTGACACAGAATCAGCATATATCGGAAAAAGAGAAAAGCTGACAATTGAACAAACTAGTAGTAACATCACCTAGATTTTTACTCTATAACATTTTTCCATTGTCTCATACACTCCTATAACATACATGTACTAACAAAACGGGTTTATTTTTATTTTTAACACACTACTATATAATGTCAACAAAAATGATGAAATTCTACAACATGCACATGCAGACACCTTAAAAAATAGTGAAAAAGTAGATATATCTACTCGTTTACATGAGAATAAGTGAAACTTTTGCGCAATCTGAAGAAGACAGAGTTAATAAATGTGGAAAATATAGAATTAGTAATATAAACAAATATGCTACTAGCACATGAGTTTGGGAGCTTGACTGTCATCCAGATACGCGTCCGAGTAACACCGTAGTCAGCCTATCGGAGTGGTGGATCGGAGGCCGCGATCTCCGCGAGTTTCCGGTCCGTTGTTCGGAAAAACGCGCAGCTCGGGGTGTACTCCGCCAGATTACCGCCCAGCTCCCCGATGAGGAATGGGGATGATCGACGGGATCCGGGCGGCGCATGACCGCATGCTTCAGGACGAACGGGACGGGACGGACCTGTTGAGCCGATAGAACACAAAAGCGCGCCGGGTCGATTTGCCTATGCCACGTTTACCCGCTCCACATCGCACCGGTCCAGAACGGTATCCAGCCCGTATTGCATGGGAAAACACGCACTGAAACAATACCCGTCCTGCATCCAGATCACGGTGTACGTCGACGTCTCCTTCGATGTGTGGTAGTAGTACCCTTTACGGTCAGATCGATCGGATTCGACCAAATTCTCGTTGACAAGCTCATCGAAGGTGTCTGCAGCGTGCTCCTTGTTTGTGCACCAGTGCAAGTTGAACATGCCCTCGGTGATCCTGCCCGCATCGACGGGGTTGGGTTTGAACACCATCACGATCTCGCCGCCATACAACTTGATGCTGGTTAAGGCACCCAGATCTGCTATGTTCTTAAATCTGTAATAGAATTCTCCATTCATCAGCCCGGCGCTGACCAGATTCTCGCGTGCGAGTTCCGGATTCGGCAGATCGCCGGTAAAAGGTTTGATTACGGACAGATCTACAGACATGGCTTTTACAAGATCCGATTCAGACGACACGACAGGTGGATACTGAGAGGCGGCATAGGAGGTGGGACTTTGAGTTGACGCGGTCGTGCTTGGCTTTTCATTCGTGTCGCAACCGGCGAGACAGATCAACACAACGACAATAAAAAGAATGAACTTCCTCATACGCCCCCCATGCAAACCCATGTCTATATCGATTTCACCTCAACACCTCGTTGCCGCCATATCCCCCGGGTTACTCCAGTTCCACCTGCATCCGCCGTGCGGCGAGCGACCAGGCGGCGGCATACCGGCGCCCGAACGCCCGCTGGGACGCGGCGTCAAAGTGCAGGTGGTCGCCCCTGTCCGTCAGGCCGGAGGAGGACACCCAGGAGAAACGGTCCTCGCTGGCGGCGATCTGCAGCAGCTTCCGGTTCACGACATGGAAGTGGCCGCATCCCTCGCGGAATTCCGACAAATAGTCCCCCAACTCGCCGATGATGACCGGCAGGCCCTCGCCCCCGATTTCCGACAACATCGGAACGAGCATCGAGAAAAAGCGTTCCGAATAATGGTTCGCATCCTCGATGGTATCCGAGTCGCTCTCCCCCTGGTGCCACAGGATCCCCTTGAGCCTGGAGCCGCCGGCCGTCGCTGCCTGCGTGGCTTTCACGGCTTCCTGATACAGCTTTTCGCCCCTCTGCCATTCCCGCAGGGCGGTCCCTCCGAATGCGCACGGGATGAGACCGATGGTCTTGCCGGACTTTTGCTGCAGCGTCTCCGCAAAACTCATTCCCAGTCCGATGCCGGTGAGCTCCGGCTTGTCGGTGTGGAGCGGCTCGGCCGCGGCCTGCCAGACACCGTCGCGAAACATCCGGATGTCCGGGTTGACGATCGGCGCGACTTCACCCAGCCTGCCTCGACCGGCCATGTTGGATTGTCCGATGAGCAGAAACGCATTGATCATGGGATCCTCCCAAAAACTGAAATCAACAACAGCCGGACGCCCCGGAATCCGGATCGCATCCGCAACTCGGTTCCTTGCCGGTCAGCATGCCTATCAGGATCGCGGCCGCGCAGCCGACCCCGGCCTCGACGGCCAGCGCGTCGGCCGGGCAGTTGCCCGCGCAGGCGCCGCACTCGATGCAACGGTCGCGGTCCACAACCCGGGCCTTGCGGCCCTGCAGGTCGAACACCCGCTGGGGGCAGACCTCGACGCATCGACCGCATCCGATGCAACGGGATTCATCATACGCCAACGTGGCGACATTTTTCAAATAGTAGGGGCGCATCGGCATTACCTCCCAAGGATCAAAGCAGCCGGGTCACATCCGCGGCCAGGAGCAACAGGATTCCAACCACAAAACAGACCAGCTGGGGCATCAGCGTCAGCCGCATTTCCCGGTTGACGCCCGACGGCGACGTATAGGTCGTGCAACCGGTGAAATTCATCGCCTCGAACGCGGACACGGCGGGCAGGGCCAGAAAAAAGCCGATCGCCTTGAGCCATGCCGCGGGATCCGCCGGCGGCCATCCGGACAGCAGGTTGACCGCGGCCGCCCAGAGCAGGCCGAGGAACGCGCCCTTGACAGCGAACAGCCGGGTCGGCAGGATGGGCAGCAGCACGGGGGTCAGGACACAGCCGGTGAAAACGGTGCCGAGGATCGCGGCGAGGTCGATCCAGCCGTACCGGCCGAGTCCGACCGCGTTGAGGATGAAAAGCACGGCCAGCGTGATCGCCACGGGCTGGAGGGAGCCGACGACCTCGACCGGCGTCAGCACCAGACGGTCCCAGGTGTTGAACCGCACCTGCCGCATCTCCGTCGAGGCGATCCGGCCGGCGGCGAGGTACGCCGGCAGGTCCTCGGCGCGGACGGGTCCATACTCGACACGGAAACCGGTCTCCCGGGTCACTTCATGCGCCTTGACCCCGGGGGCGCCGAGCTGGGGCAGGAGGATCGACCGGTGGGATACGACCTGGTCCAGCCGCGCGGCCTGCACACGGCGGATGACCTCGGCGGTGCCGAATGTACCTTTGCCGGCGGCGCACCAGACATTGATCCCGCGGGTGTCGAGCACAAGGATCCAGGCGTCGATGCCGGTCAATTCCGCGCGAAGCCGGTCGAAGGTCATCTTGTAGTTCGCGGTGACCAGCACCGGCGACGTGCCGCCCGGATGGCCCGCGCCGTACAGCCCGGGCAGGACGGTGTAGTCCATCCGGTTGATGTCCCAGCGCGCTTTCCAGCTGCCGATCCGGTCGCGGCCGGACAGGCGTGTGGCGACCAGCGGGACGATCCCGCCGGCGGTTTCGACCGAGCCGGTCACCCAGGGTTCTTTCATCGACCCGGCGGCGGGGTTTTTCACGGTGACGGGGCGCTTGCCGGCCAGCTTGACCCCGGAGAGGTTTTTCAGCTTCATTCCGGTTTCCCTCCGCAGTCGCAGGAGGCTTCGTACTCCGCCATTTGCACTTCCACAAACGCAAGGTTTAAAAGATGAAGGCTCTCCAGCACCTGTTCGCGGCGGTCGGCCGGAATGGCCTCCTCGAGTTTCGCATGGAACCGGTTCATGTTGTCCTCGATCGAGTCGAACAGCGCCTGTCCTTTGCCGGTCAGTCGCAGGCACCGGACGCTGCGGCGCAGGTCATGATTTTCGCGCAGGACCAGCCCCTGGTCCACCAGCGACTCGACCGTCTTGCTGACATTGCTCTTGTGCGTGCCGAGGAAATCCGCCAGCTCCGTGACCGAGATATCCCGCGAGCGGCCGATCTCGAGCAGCGCGTGGCACTGGGCCAGCGTGACGCCGCAGCAGGACTTGGCGCTGTCGTCGATGAGCCCGAGCCGGCGTTCCAGCCGCGACAGAAGGCTGCGAAGCGTGTCATTGTAGACAGGCATAAGGGAATCCGCCTTTCGTTGGGCAAATATCGTCGCCGCTTGCACGGAGGATGTGGCATGCATTTTTGCCCGTGTTGGATTGTAGTATATCACAACAGTAGTGAAGTACAACGATTTGAAGCCGCTAAAAATGCATGCCTCGCGCCGTGCTGTTATAATGCCGCCATACGATAAAAACGCTTCACCGCCGGAGGGAACACCCATGAACGAAACCATCGCCACGATCCTGCAGCGCCGCAGCATCCGCGCCTATACGGACCAGCCGGTCCCGCAGGAGCTGCTGGACGAGATCCTGCTGGCCGGGCAGCACGCCCCGAGCGGCGGCAACAGCCAGTTCTGCCATTTCACCGTGATCCGCAGCCGGGAGGTTCTGGCCCGCCTTGCCGCGACCGCCACACAGTCGTTTGCCCGCATGGAGGTCACGCCGGGCATGTACAAGAACTTTGCCGGGGCGATCCGGCGCGCCAAGTCCGGCGCGACCGACTTCTTTTACAACGCCCCCGTGCTAGTCCTTGTGTCCAACCTGAAAAGCCACGCGAACGCGATGGCCGACAGCGCGATCGCGATCGAGAACATGCTGGTCGCCGCGGCCTCGCTTGACATCGGCTCCTGCTGGATCAACCAGATCAAGTGGCTGACGGGCGACCGGGACATCCGTACCATCCTGACCGAGCTCGGGATCGGCGACGAGGAGATCGTCTGCGGCGCCCTGACGCTGGGCTATGCGAAGATACGCCCGACCGCCCCGCTGGCCCGCACCGGCAACCGGATCACGTGGGTGGACTGAAAAAGCCGCCTCTCGTTATTGGTATACTTTCCCTATGGAGGTGATGGCACTTGTCGGAACACATCGTCCACACGGCGATCCTGGAAGACAGCTTTTCACTGGTCCGGCACTCGGACGAGATCATCCCGGAATTCAAGGACTTCATCGCCAGGTACGTGCGGTTCGGCAGCCTGGGCTGCATCACGATCTCGGGCGACCAGTTCTCGTTCCGCCTGCTGGAGGAGTGCAAGGCCGTCTGGAAAACCCGCAAGCCGGAGGACTACGTCGAGCAGAAGCTCGCCTACGTGCTTGGCTGGGTCAGCCACCGCGCCACCGACCGCCAGATGAAGCCGATCTGGACCGAACCCAAGCCCATGGGCAAGGGGTACGACGCCGATCCGGCACTGTCGCCCACCGAGTGCAGCGTCTATCACGAGGGGCTGATGTTCCGGGAGTACT
>CAZNGQ010000107.1:7701-8908 GCA_964572095.1 uncultured Oscillospiraceae bacterium | reverse complement strand
CGGGCATCCCGGTCGACCAGCACGCCCGACAGCCGGATCCCGTCGAGCACCGAGGCGTCCCCTTCCTCGTGCAGGCAGGCCATCACCAGGGCCCGGCCGTCCCGCTCCACCGAGAACCCGACCCAAACGGCCAGGCCAATAATCAGCAGTACGCTCATGACCATGCGGGTCTTCCAGAGCTTTTTCATCCGTTCTTCCCCCTCACTCCAGCTCGCGCCGCTTCAGCCAGCGGAACTGAAGCACCATCAGCACCGCCGCGGCCGCCCCCGGGACCAGCATCCATCCTCCGGTGTCCTGCTTTCCGTAGCTCGTCAGGACCGCCAGCGTCGTACCGGCCAACAGCAGTGCCCCGCGCAGCCAGGGATAATACAGCCAGCGGTTGTGGACACGCCGGAACACGCTGACCATCCCCATCCCGGCCACGACAACCAGCCACGAGGCACCCAGCGTCCACAGGATGCGGGTCAGCCGGAACGGGAACAGGAACTGCAGCAGTTCCGAGCGCATGAACGCGAGGTACAGTCCCTGCCGAACGGCGGGTTCGATCCATTGGGACGTCGGCGCCAGGTAGATCGCGCGGTACGATTCAACGATCGCTCCCGCCAGAAGGATCTGCAGAACCGCGAGCGACCACCACCCCGCGAGCGCCTTGGCGAAAAACACCGCGCGGAGGTCCACGTCCAGCGCCCCCAGCCGGGCGATCGCCCGGGACGGGGAAAACGCCCGGTTCCAGTCCCACGCCGCGGCGCCGACCGCGACCGCCCAGCTCAGCGCCACCAGGACCGCCATCGGCATCCCGTCGATCAGCGTCTCGTAGCGGACCTTCACCGTATGCGGCATAGCGATCCGGATGATCCACCCGGCCGCGACAACCGCGACCGTCACCACGATGGGTAGCATACGGCCCCGGTTCCACATTTCCCAGGCCAGCAAATAGCCCCACTGCTTCACTTTTTTCATCACCGTCTACCTGCCCTCCCTGTCCCCGTCGTTCTTTCCGGCATTCCACAGATCCCGCACCAGCGCCGCGGCGGCATCCCGGTCGAGTCCCATGCTTTTCGCCGCGTCCACATACGCGCTCACGTGGTCCCGGAACAGCTCCTCCCGGATCCGTTCGCGCCGGCCATCGGCCAGCCGGATCCGGCTCCCCTGGTTCGGACTGGTCTCGAGGTAGCCCTCGTCTTCCATTTGGTGGTACGCTTTTTGT
>CAZNGQ010000107.1:0-7601 GCA_964572095.1 uncultured Oscillospiraceae bacterium | reverse complement strand
GCCGGGATTTTTGCAGGCGTGTTCCTGCTGCTGTTCTGGCTGGTCGCGCGCGTGTCGCCGGTGTTCCGGCTGGCGTCGCCGGAGTACGGATCGGCCAGCGTCGCCGTCTTTGTGGCCGGGTTTCTGTTGGCCATCGCGGTTTACTGGGTCCAGTACCGGAAGCTCGAAAAATCGGTCGATACGCGCGTTGCGATGAACCCGTTGACGAGCGATGTCCTCACGATCCGACACGCCTCCCCCGCCGACGCGCCGCTATTGTGCGACTGGTGGAACGACGGCGCCGTGATGGCGCACGCGGGGTTCCCAAGAGGACTCGGCACGACGCCGGAGGCGATCGCCGCCTCTCTGGCGACCGACAGCGACGAAACGTACCGGCGCCTGATCCTCGAATTCGGCGGCCTGCCGATCGGCGAGGCGAGCGTCCGCGTCCTGGAACCCGGCGTCGCGGAGATCGGGATCAAGATCTGCAAGCCCTCGATGCAGGACGCGGGGCTTGGAACCCGGTTCCTTACGATGCTGATCGACAGGCTGTTCCACGACCGGGGCATGCGGAAAATCGTCCTGGACACGAACCTGAATAACACGCGCGCCCAGCATGTGTATGAAAAGCTGGGCTTCCGCCGTATCGGCGTCCGGACGGACGCGTGGACAAACCAGCTTGGCGAGCTGCAGTCGTCGGTGGACTATGAGCTGACGGCGGAGGAGTGGGCGGGCCGGTAGGTAGCCATTTACCCCCTAGTAGGATTGTAGTATTTCACAACGGTTGTGAAATACTACGTTTTAAAAACACCTTTTACGTGTGTCTCTCGCTCCTCCATGGGGTACACTTCTCTTAGAGGTCTTCACACGATCCGGAAAAGGAGGTCACACCATGAGAACGATGAAGCTGGGAAAATCGACGCTGCAGGTCCCGGTCTTGGCGGTCGGCTGCATGCGCATCAACAAGCTGGCCCGACCCGACGCGGAGCGGTTCGTCCGGACCGCCGTCGACGCGGGCGCGAACTTCTTCGACCATGCGGACGTGTACGGCGACGGGCAGTGCGAGTCCATTTTCGCCGATGCGATCGGCATGAACCCGACGATCCGCGAGAAGCTCATTCTGCAGTCCAAGTGCGGCATCCGCCGCGGCGTCATGTTCGATTTTTCAAGAGAGCATATCCTGGAGGCGGTCGACGGCAGCCTGAAGCGGCTGCGGACCGACTACCTGGACGTGCTGCTGCTGCACCGCCCGGACGCGCTCGTCGAGCCGTCCGAGGTCGCCGAGGCGTTCAACACGCTTCGGACCAGCGGCAAGGTCCGCAACTTCGGGGTTTCCAACCAGAATCCGATGCAGATCCAGCTGCTCCAGCGCTACCTGGGGCAGCCGATCGTCGCCAACCAGCTGCAGTTCAGCATCACGAACGCCAACATGGTCACTGCCGGCATCCATGTCAACATGCTCGACGAGGCATCGGTCAACCGCGACGGAAGCGTCCTGGATTTCTGCCGCTTGAACGACATCACGGTCCAGCCCTGGTCGCTGTTCCAGTTCGGATTTTTCAAGGGGGTCTTCCTGGACAACCCGGACTTCCCGGTGCTGAACGCGAAAATCCAGGAGGTCGCGGACAAGTACGGGGTGTCCAACACGACGATCGCGATGGCGTGGATCCTCCGGCACCCCGCGCAGATGCAGCCGGTGACCGGCACGATGAACGTCGGGCGGCTGCTCGACTGTGTAAAGGCGGCCGAGATCCGGCTAACGCGCGAAGAGTGGTACGGAATTTACCTGGCAGCCGGCAACAACCTGCCGTAAGGCACAGCGCGCGGGTCATCCGCCGCATCGGGAAAGGGGAACAGAAATGCTGTACAGAAACGTCGGAAACTCCGGACTCAAGGTCAGCGAGATCAGCCTGGGCAGCTGGCTCACCTACGGGAACGCGGTCGAGAACGAGACCGCGGCGCAGACCATCGACCAGGCCTACGCGCTGGGCATCAATTATTTCGACACCGCCAACGTCTACGCCCGCGGCGAGTCGGAGAAAGTGGTGGGCTCCGCGCTCGCCAAATACCCGCGCGACTCGTTCGTGCTGGCCACCAAGGTGTTCTTTCCGATGGGCGACGGCCCCAACGACCGCGGGCTGTCCAGGAAGCACATCATGGAGCAGGCGCATGCCAGCCTGAAGCGGCTGGACGTCGACTACGTGGACATCCTCTACTGCCACCGCTACGACCCGTCGACGCCCGTCGAGGAGACGCTCCGCGCGCTCGACGACCTGGTCACCCAGGGCAAGGTGCTGTACATCGGCATCAGCGAGTGGTCGGCGGCGCAGATCCAGGAGGCCATGCGCGTCGCGGACCGCTGCCTGCTGGACCGGATCGTGGTCAACCAGCCGCTGTACAACATGCTGGACCGCAACATCGAGGACGAGGTCATCCCGGTCAGTGAAAAGAACGGCATCGGACAGGCGGTCTTCTCCCCGCTGGCGCAGGGCCTGCTGACCGGCAAGTACACGGACCTGGCGCACCTGCCGGCGGGCAGCCGGGCCACAAACGAGAAGATGAACCGCTTCATCCAGAAGTACCTCAACGCGGACGTCCTGGACGTGGTCGGCCAGCTGGGCGCGGTCGCGGACCGGCTGGGCATCCCGCTCGCGCAGATGGCGCTGGCCTGGATCCTCCGGCAGCGCAACGTCGCCAGCTGCATCATCGGGGCGAGCCGGCCGGAGCAGGTCGTGCAGAACGCGAAGGCCTCCGGGTATGTGCTGCCGATGGATGCGCGCGAGGAGATCGCGAGAATCCTGGAGTAGGGGCGGGAGGCACAGGCACGCAAAAGGGCGTTTCAAATCGTTGTGTTTTACAACCGTTGTGAAATACTACGATCTGAAACGCCCTATTTCACAGGTGCTCTTCGACAGCCTGATCGAACACGAACCGGACCCTGGGGTCGCCGCCGTATCGGGCCCGCAGTTCGTCGCAATAGCGCTCGTCACCCTCCCGAAGGATCCCGCGGTAGAGTCCGTCGTGCTGCGGATACCGTTCATGGACCATTCTCGCGATGTCGTCCGCCTGTCGTCCGCCTGGGAGCAGCCGGAGCTTGTCGAGATAGACCGGGATTTCCGGGTCCAGCGCGCCGATCATCGCGTCGACGTCCATGATCCCGGGCAGCACCGGCGTGAGGAACGCCCACACCGCGACCCCCTGCCGGTGAAGACGGTTGGCGGTCGCGATGTTGCGGTTTCTGGCGCCTGCCCCGGCCTGGCGGATATGGGACAGCCCGAGCAGGATGGTCGCCGGGGTGCGAAAGGACGTGAACAGGTCCAGGTCCTGCAGGACCAGCCCGTTGTCCGACTTCGTGCAGACAAAGACGGGGTGGTCCTCCGTCCGCAGCACCTGCAGGCATTTCCGCGTCAGGCGGAATCGTCTCTCCAGCGGCATGTAGGGGTCGCATCGGCTGCCGATGTAGAACGCCTCCCCCGCCGGCCGGCCGGGGAGCTGCGCGGCGAGTCGTTCCGCGATGTCCGTCTTGACCAGCAGGTTCCGGTTCCAGTCGGCGTCCTCCCGCTGGAAGCAGTAGGGGCAGCGCAGCTGGCAGCCGTCGTACGGATCGATGATGGTCGTCCGCCCGCCGTCCGGCTGGCTTTCGCTGGTGAACGCGACCTCCGTAGTGATTTCCCGGATCATGTGGCCTCCCTTGCACCGGTGGTTGTTCTATCCAGAGTATCCGGCATTCCGTGTGGATTTTCCAGCAGGGGCGGGAGATACAGGCACGTAAAAGGGGTTTTCAAATCGTTGTGTTTTACAACCGTTGTGAAATACTACGATCTGAAACGCCCTTTTTTACATGGGTGCTCCCACCCAAAAGAGTGGCACAATGAGGGTGGACTCCACATGTGAAAGGACCTGCGCCATGCAAACGATGAAACATGCCGCCATCACCGGCATCCGGCGGATGGAACTCCTGGATGTCGCCATCCCCGAGCCGCACGAGGACTGGGCCCTCGTCAAGGTGCGCGCCATTCCGCTGTGCACCGAGTACAAGAACTGGCTCACCGGCACCCCTTACCCCGGCCACGAAGCCGCGGGCGAGGTCGTCGCCGTCGCCCGCCCCGACAGTGCGGACGCCCGGGTCCGGGTCGGCGACCGCGTCGCGGTCATGCCCACCACGCCCTGCGGCAAATGCGCGCTCTGCCTCGCCGGCGACTACATCCACTGCCAGCACATGATCGACGCACACGCGTTCACCGGCCATGCGTTCGCCGCCGACACGCACGTCCAGTACCTGCTCAAGCAGGACTGGATGCTCGCGCCCATCCCCGACGGGGTTTCCTTCGAGATGGGCGCGCTCGCCTGCTGCGGGCTGGGACCGACGTTCGGCGCGCTGGAGCGCCTGGGCGCCGGGGTTTTCGACACGGTACTGGTCACAGGTGCCGGACCGGTTGGCGTAGGCGGCATCGTCAACGCGAAATACCGGGGTGCCCGCGTCGTCAGCGTGGACGCGACGCCCTGGAGGCTCGGATTCGCGCGGGACCTCGGGGCGGACCTTGTCGTCGACGCGCGCGACCCGGACGCGGCGGCCCAGATCCTGGCGTTCACCGACGGACGAGGGGTGGACCGGGCGCTCGAGACCTCCGGTACGAACGGCGGCGCGCGGCTGTGCCTGGATACGCTGCGCAGGCGCGGTGACATGGCGTTCATCGGGGAAAACGGGGACGTGCCGGTCCACGTGAGCAACGACTTCATCCGCAAGGGGATCACCGTGTCCGGCCAGTGGCATTACAACAGCAACGGAACAGCGAAAATCATGGAGGTGATCCACAAGTCGCCGCTGGCGCCGCGGATGATCACTCACCGGTTCCCGATGACGCGCATCAACGAGGCGCTCGAGCTCAGCAGCCGGCATGAATGCTGCAAGATCATGATCGATCCCTGGGCGTAATTTTGGACCATGAGGACCAGGGGCTCGAAAAAGGGCGTTTCAAATTGTAGTGTTTTACAACGGTTGTAAAATACATCGTTTTGAAAACAGGTTTTGCGCATGTGTTGCGCTCACAGAAAAACGAGGTGGATTCCATGAGACTGGGCGGACCGATTTTCAAGCAGACCACCGACCCCGCGGTGCTCGTCGCGGAGCATCGCCGGCTGGGCTTCGGCGCGGCGTACGCCACCTGGGTCGAGGACCCGGCGGCGCGCGGGGAGTACAAGGCCGCGTTCGCCGAGGCGGACATCGTGCTCGCCGAGTACGGCGCGTACTGCCTCAACATCCTCGACACCGACCCCGCCCTGCGCCAGGCGAACATCGACGAGATCTGCCGCCGGCTCGAGCGCGCCGAGGCGATGGGCGCGCGCTGCTGCGTCATGCACGGCGGGTCCGTCGAGACCGGCGGCTGGGGCCGCGCCAACCCGGAGAACCTGTCCGAGAAAAGCTTTCTCGAGACCGTCCGCATCGTGCAGGACATCATCGACCGGGTCCGCCCGGCGGCGACGAAGCTCGTGATGGAGACCGAGTCCTACCTGTTCCCCGACGGCCCCGAGGAGTACCTGCGGCTGCTCGACGCCGTCGACCGTCCGGAATTCGGTGTTCACTTCGACCCGGTCAACATCATCTCGAGCCCCCGGCGATTCTACTGGAACGGGCGGTTCATCCGCGAGTCCCTGGCGCTCCTCGGCGACCGGGTCGTCAGCTGCCACGCCAAGGACCTGAACATGGCCCCGATCTACCCGACGATCCGCATCGACGAGACGTTCGTCGGCGACGGCGTGCTGGACTACGACACCTACCTGCGCGAGATCGACCGGCTGCGGCCGTCCCCCACGCTGATGATCGAGCACCTCGACGAGGCGCAGCTTGAGCGCGGGCTGGCGTTTGTTTTCCGCAAAGAAAAGGAGCTCGGCCTGTTTTTCGAGGGATCGCAGTACCGCGAGAGAACCTGAACCCCGTCAGTTGTTGTTCCGGTGGATCCGGTGGTACGCCTGGCGGTATTCGGTCGGCGTGATCCGTTCGTACCGCTTGAACAGCCGCAGGAAATACTTGTCGTCGTGAAAGCCCAGCGCCGCCGCGATCTCGCGGACCGGCCGGTCGGATTGGCACAGCATCTCGCGGGCCTTCGCCAGCTTGAGGTTATTGATGTAGTCCTGCATGCTCATGCCCATGTGCTTCCGGAAGTGGCGCGCCAGGTATTCGCGCGAGTAGTTGAACTCCTGCGCCACGTCCTTGAGCGAGATGGCGTGGCTGCCGTGGGCGCGGATCCATTCCAGGATCCGGGACATCGTCTCGCGGGGCGGATGGCTGGAGTAGTCGAACCGGGCGACCGCCTGCTGGGACAGCTCGATCACCAGCGAGGTCAGGGCGTACTGCGCCCCGAGGCCGGTGTAGTAGCGGGATTCGTTGATGTGGATGAGCTGCCGCCACAGGATCCCGATCCGGTCCGCGCCCGTCGCGTGGAAGAACGCGGGCAGCAGCAGGCATTCGCTCAGCCCGTCGAAATACGGGTTGTTGCCCGCCAGGGACATCTCGCCCTCCGCGCGGTCGGGATCCTCGACGGTGAACCCGTCGTCACAGGTGAAATGCACCCAGTAAAACGAGGTGCCCGGCTGCGACGGCGCGTACCCCTCGTGGGGATGCCCCGGCAGCAGCACCAGCACATCGCCTTCGCCGACCTCGTACCGCTCCCCGTCCTGCTGCAGGTACGCCGTCCCCTGGATGCCGACGATGAGCTCGATGTTGTCGATGGTCCTTCGGCCGTGCGTCCACGGGTGGTCGGCCGTGAACCGGCCGGCGAGCACAAGGCGGAGGGGCTTCTGGATGCTGGCTTTCAAGTAGAATGGATTAGTCAATATTGTCCACCAGTTGTTAGTCCTGTCTACCGACAGGGCGAAAATCGCGTGCAACAATAGGATATATCGCCGACCGGCGAATACGCAAATGCGAGTGATTGGAGACAGCCCGATGAATTCTGCCGGACCCTTGCGCCCCCTGTCCCTCCGTGAAGTGGACATCACGGACCCGTTCTGGTCCGCCTATGCGGACCTGGTCCGCGAAACCGTGATCCCGTACCAGTGGGAAGCCCTGAACGACCGGATCCCGGATGCCGAACCGAGCTACGCCGTACGTAATTTCAAGATCGCGGCGGGGCTGGCGGAGGGGGAATACGGAGGCCGCGTATTCCAGGACAGCGATGTCGGCAAGTGGCTGGAAGCCGTCGGGTACTCGCTGGAAGTCCATCCCGACCCGGAGTTGGAGGCCCTGGCCGACGGCCTGATCGACGTCATCGAGAAAGCCCAGCACCCGGACGGGTACCTGAATACCTTTTATACGATCAAGGAACCCGGCCGGCGGTGGACAAACCTGTGCGACTGTCACGAGCTGTACTGCGCCGGCCACCTGATCGAGGCCGCGGTCGCCTACCACGCCGCGACGGGCAAGCGCAAGCTGCTCGACATCCTGTGCCGGTATGCAGACTTTATCGCGACGGTGTTCGGCCCGAACGAGGGCCAAATCCGCGGGTACGACGGGCACGAGGAGATCGAGCTGGCCCTGGTCAAGCTGTACGGCGCGACCGGCAAGGAGAAGTACCTGGAGCTCGCGCGCTTCTTTGTCAGCGAGCGCGGCCGGGAGCCCAACT
>CAZNGQ010000106.1:0-9198 GCA_964572095.1 uncultured Oscillospiraceae bacterium | reverse complement strand
GGTGACGATGTCGCGCGCCTGCGTGAGCAAAGCCAGCAGGCCATCCGGCATGAGCAGGCCGGAGACCGCGATGGCCGCCAGCAGGAGCAGCGTGACCGCGACGCCCGGCAGGTTGGCCTCGCCCGGCTTTCGGTCCGGGCCGGGAGGACCGAAGAACATCCGGAACAGGTTCGACGCGATACCGGCAAAAACGACCGCAAGCAGGACGGCCAGGACCGATCCCAGCAGAAAGTCCCGTTCTTTGAAAACAGCGGCGAGGATTCCGAACTCGCTGGAGAACACACTGAACGGCGGCGTGCCCGCGATGGCGAGCAGTCCGAGGAAAAACACGGTTCCCGTAACGGGAAGCAGCTTGAAGACGCCCCGAACGCGGAGAATGAGCTTGGTGTCGTACTTGTGCAGGATGCCGCCCGACGCCAGGAACAGCATGGACTTGGTCAGCGAGTGGTTGACCATGTGGAACAGCGCGCCAAACACGGACAGCGGGGTGAACAGGCCGACCGCGATCGCGATGATCCCCATGTGTTCAATGCTGGAATAAGCCAGCAGCCGCTTGTAGTCCTTCTGGGTCAGGATGAACACCGCAGCGGCAAGAATGGACAGCAGTCCGAACCCGATCATCAGGCGGCCGGCAAACCGGCTGTCGCCCAGATTGCGGTTGACGATCGAGAGCGTTCGGATGATTGCGTACATCGCGCTGTTGAGCAGGACGCCGGACAACAGCGCGCTGATCGGCGACGGAGCCTGGGAATGGGCGTCGGGCAGCCAGGTGTGCATCGGCGCGAGACCGGCTTTGGTACCGAATCCGACGAGGATGAAGAGAAAAGCCAGGCGCACCGTCGGAGTCCTGAGCTCCTTCGCCTTGTCCATGAGCACCGTGAAGTCCAGCATCTGCCGGGTCTCCAGCACGTCCGACGACGAAAGGTGCAGAAAAATGATGCCCAGCATGGCGAGGGCGATTCCCACAGAACAGAGGATGATGTACTTCCATGCCGCCTCGATCGCGTTCCGGTCGTTATAGAAACCGACCAGGAAGGCGGAAGCCAGCGTCGTCGCCTCGATGGCGATCCACAAGATACCCATGTTGCGGACCGTCAGTGCGAGCATCATCGTGAAAAGGAACGCATTGGTCAGCACATAGTAGAACTTGAGTTTTCCTTCGGTGATCGTACCGTGCCGGAATTCGGCTTCCAAATATCCGATCGAATAGATTCCGGTCATCAATCCGATTACGGCGACGATGTCCAGGACGATGACGCTCAGTGCGTCGACATAGAACAGACCGCCGGCCGCGGCGTAGCTCACCGGACCGCCGCGCAGCACCTCGACGGTCAGCCAGGCCGCCACCGCAGCCATCAGGACCGCGGCCGTCAGGCTGATCGCGTGGAGCGGTTTCCTTCCCTTCATCGGCAGCAGCAGCAGGGCCGCCGCCGCCGGAACCAACAGCAATAATACTCCCATCGCCCTACCCTTTGAGTTTATTCAGTTTGTCGATGTTGATGGATTCGAACCGCTCGTTGATCCGGAACACCAGCACGCCCATGATCAGGACCGCCGTGATCATGTCGATGAAAATACCCAGGTCCACGATCAGCGGCATACCGTGCGTCGCCATGACCGCGGTGGTGAAAATCCCGTTCTCGATGACCAGGTACCCGATGATCTGCCCGATCGCCTTTTTCCGGCTGATCATGAAGAACAGCCCGATCAGGACGAGCGACACGGCGTTGACCATCTGCATGACGCCGTCATCCGGCAGGCCTTCCAGTCCCGACATGGCAAAGTACGTGAACACGACGAGTCCGCTGCTGACAAGCACGAGGATCGGGATGTTCCAGATGAAGTCTTTCTCCACCTGGTTCTCCACGTTGGCGTAGGTACGGTTCATCAATCGCGGGATCACGACGACCTTGAGGACGACGATCAGCAGGCAGACGACCAATACGTCGATCCGCCCCTCGCCGCGGAATTCCCGGACACCCATGACCCCGACCATGGCCGCGATCAGGAGCGACTGGGTCCGGAACATGCGGATATAGGACTTGACCCGCTTGCCGGCCATCAGCACGATCGAGGTCAGGAGGATCAGCACCGACAGGGTATTGAGCAGATCAGACATGGCCGCCTCCCAGAAGAAAGAATTCCAGGAAGCCGAGGAACGACAGGATGAAGGCAAGCGCAGCCAGGTTCGGAACACTGAACAGCCGGAACTTGACTGTCCCCGCCTCGATTGCCGCGACCAGGACGGAGACGGCCGCCACTTTCAGCACATAGACCAGTATGGAGACAACCATGCCGGCAAGGCCCGCCAGCGCGAACAGCTGGTCATGCGGCAGCAGCAGGTTGGCCAGCAGTGTGACCAGCACCAGCTGCCGGATCGCAGCGCCGTATTCCATCAAGGCCAGATGCCGGCCGGAATACTCCAGGATCATGGCCTCGTGGACCATGGTCAGCTCGAGGTGCGTCGACGGGTCGTCCACGGGGATTCGGCTGTTCTCGGCGATCAACACGATCAGCAAGGCAAAGAAAATCAGCAGCAACGCCGGTTTTGCCATCGGGAATCCCAGTTCCTGCATGGCCTGCATCATCCCGGAGACCGAAGTCGTCCGGCCGATCATGCCGATGGTGAACAGCGACACCAGGATCGACGGTTCGATCAGGGCCGAAATCATGGCCTCCCTGCTGCTGCCCATGCCGCCGAATGTGCTGGCGGTATCCAGCGCCGCGATCATCAGGAAGAACCGTCCCAGCGCCAGCATGGAAACCAGCAGGATCCCGTCTCCGGCGAACGGCAGCGGGGAGATCCGGGTGGTGACCGGTACCAGGGCGGCCGCGCCCAGCGAAGTGGAAAACAGGATATACGGCGCCGCCTTGAAGATCCAGGACGAGACGCCGGATACGACCGTGGTTTTTCGCAGCAGCTTGAACAGGTCGAAGTACAGTTGCAGGACCGGCGCTCCTTTCCGCTTTTGCGTGAACGCCTTCACCTTGTTGATGATGCCGTTGACCAGGGGCGCCAGAAGCAGCACCACGATGACTTGAACCAGCAGGGATCCCGTTCCGTTCATCATCTTCTCCTCACGCCACCAGGTTGTAGATCATCAGAACGACGACGGCGGCGAGGATATAGAACAGGTAGGAATGGATCCGGCCTGTCTGTACGCGGAATTTCGTCCTGCGGGAAAAAGCCCGAAGCTTTTTGTAGAACGGGTGGTAGAGATACTTTTCAAAGACATTCTCCGTCGATGTGGTGTATTCGATGCTTTCCGGATGATATATGCGGTCCCCGGACACCCGGGTCTGCCTCGACGGGCGGAACAGGATCCGGAAAACGATGCGGATCGGCTTGGAAAAACCGGTCGCGCTGTACTGCATACGGGAATTCGGCGGTCCGAACCCGCAGTCCCAGGTGCCGTACCGGCGTTCCATGTACTTCCCTCCGACCAGGCGGATGATCGGGAGCGTCAGCAGAAGGATACCCGCGGCGACGACGGCCATGGCCAGCGGGGAGATGCGGTTGCCGGAGACCTCGAGCGGGCGGAACAGCGCCAGCATCCCTCCCGAGAAGTCCCCCGCGAGCGAGACGCCGGTGAGGTCGGTGACAACGCCGCCGATCATCCGCAGCACCGGAGCGGGAAACAGGCCGATCGCCAGGCAGAGCACGGCAAGGATGCCTGTGCCCGCGCTCATCGGACGGGGGACCTCCTGCGCCTGCCCGGCACCCGTGCTTCTTGGCAGTCCCAGAAAGGCGATCCCGTACAGCTTGACAAATCCGGCGGCCGCAAGCGCTCCGGCCATGGCCAGCGCAGCGACCGCCAGAATCGACAGGATCCCGGTAACGGCGTCACCGGAGGTCAGACTCGCGAACAGCGACTGGTAGGTCAGCCACTCCCCGATGAATCCGTTGAACGGAACCAGCGCGGATACGGACAGGGCGCCGCCGAGGAACAGAAACGCGGTGACCGGCATCCGCTTGATCAGCCCGCCCATCTCCTCCAGGTTCTTGGTATGTGTCGCATAATGGATCGATCCGGCACCGAGGAAGAGGCTCCCCTTGAACAGGGTATGGTTGAGCGTATGCACCAGCGCGGCGGTCAGCGCCAGCGCGCCGATCGTCCCGTGTCCCTGGGATGTGGCGATAAAGGAGGTTCCGAGTCCGATCAGGATGATGCCGATGTTCTCGATGCTGCTGTACGCCAGCATCCGCTTGATATTGTTCTCGACAAACGCATACGAAACGCCGATCACGGCGGAAGCCATTCCGACAACCAGGATGGTCACCCCCCACCAGGTCTCCTGCACACCGAGCAGACCGGCGATGAACCGAAGCAGCCCGAAGACCGCCGTCTTGATCATGATTCCGGACATGAGCGCGGAGATGTTGCTGGGTGCGGCAGGATGCGCGCGCGGAAGCCAGATGTGGATCGGGATCGCTCCGGCCTTGACGCCGAAGCCCAGAAGGAACAACAGGAACGCGGCGTTTTTAGACCAGGCGGGCATCGCGTCCGTTCCTTCGAACAGACTGAACGAGCCGGTATAACCATAGATGATGAGGAATCCCGCCAGCAGGAAGGCCGCGCCGACATGGGTCATGACGATATACAGGATGCCGGCTTTCCGGTTTTCCTCCTGATCCGATTCGAAAACCACCAACAGGTAGGACAGGACAGACATCGCTTCCCAGGAGAGATAGAAAACGACCATGTTGCCCGACGTGAAGACGAGGATCATGGCCAGGATAAACAAGGAATAGATAAAGTTGAAATACCCGACGTTTCGCTTGCCGAAGTAGTGATCCAGATAACCGATGGAGTACAGGGATACGCAAAAAACAAGAATCGACAGCGACAGCAGGAAAAACGCGGACAGCGAATCCATACGGAGTTCCATCGACAGGAACGGAACCGTGGACTCGAACCCGCCGAGGCGAATGTCGGGGGAGCCGGACAGCAGTGCCATCAGGGCGGAAGCGGCACCGGCAGCCGCAGCGGTCATGCAGACCAGGTGGGACATCAGGCTGCCTGCCTCCTGGCGGCGTCCGAACAGCACGGCCACCACCGCCGCTGCCGGGTAGAGAAGCAGCGTGATCCGAAACCATGTCTCCGCCGAAAAAAACTCCTTGAGCAATGCCTGCCTCCACTGATAATACATTCAGGTTATGCCGACCGCACATTATTTTACACGAAAAAAACGCAGATTGTTTATAATGCCAGCTCGAATTCGGATTGATTGGAGACATTGACGGGCTCAGGCGACAGGATTAGAATGTTATTCGAAAATACATTTGGGTGATTAGAATTTTATTCTATGCGGAGGCTTGAATGGATCCAGGCTGCCTGACCCGAATACGGGTTGCCCTCCCCCGCCTGACCCGCGTCGAGCGGAAAGTCGCCGATTATGTTCTGGAGAATGCGACACAGGTTGTCCATATGTCAGCCGTTGAATTGTCCGAAGCGGTTGGAGTGGCTCCTTCAGGTGTCATGCGGTTTTGCCAGAAAGTCGGATACGAAGGCATCACGCAGTTCAAGATCAGCCTCGCGGGCGAGTCCGAAGCCTTGAGCAGCCTGCTCCTTCCTGCCATCGATCCGGAGGACGACACCCGGACCATTTTCCATAAGGTCTTTCAAACAAGCATCAAGACCCTGTCCGACACGCAGGCGCTCATGGATCTTCCCGCTTTCGAACAGGCCGTGGAATGGCTGTGCCAGGCAAGCCGGATCGAGTTTTACGGTGTGGGCACCTCTGCGACCATCGCCATGGACGCCTATTACCGGCTGATGCGGATCGGCTATCCGGCCTATTGCGCGACCGACTCGCAGATCATGCGGATATCGGCCGCCAGTCTGGTTTCCGGCCAGGTCGCCGTCAGCATTTCCCATTCCGGGCGCGCCGCCGAGACCATCGATGCGCTCCGGGCCGCACGGTCTGGCGGCGCAAGGACCATCGCGATCACCAGCACCCCGGACAGTCCGGTCTGCCGGTACGCGGATCTGGTGCTCTGCGTCAGTTCCGAGGAGTCGAAAGTTCCGATCGAGGCCATATCGGCACGCATAGCGCACATTGCGGTACTGGATGCCGTCTGTGTTTCGCTGGCGATGAAAAACCATGACCGTACCGTCGAGCGCGTGCGGATCATGAACCGCATGTTCGGCGACATCCGGAGAAAGCCATGATCGCGGGACGGAAAGCACTCGATCCGACCAAAGGACAGCGAAACGCCCTGCTTCTGTGCTGGATGGCCTACACACTGGCCTATTCGCTGCGTGTCAACATCGCCGTCGTCATACCCGCCCTGGCCGCCGACCGCGGGTACTCCTACACGGGCATCGGCCTGATCACGAGCCTTTTCTTTATCACCTATACGATCGGACAGCTGGTAAACGGATTCCTCGGCGACCGGGTCAGCGGCAAAACCCTGATCGTCGCGGGCCTGGCTTTCTCCGCGCTGTTCAACATCGGATTCGCGTCGCTGCCGGGATTCGCATCGGCCGCCGTCTGCTGGGCGCTCAACGGTTTTGCCCAGTCCATGCTCTGGGCGCCGATCATGAAAACCCTCAGTGTCTGGTTCTCCGGCCCTCAGCTGGAACGGGTCTCCTATGTCATGTCGTGGAGCATGATCGTCGGATACGCCCTCTCCTGGGGGACCTCTTCCCTGCTGTACACCCGGTACGACTGGCGCTTCGCTTTCCTGCTGCCAGCGGTCATCGTGCTGGTGCAGGCCGTCCTTCTGGTGTTTTTCCTGAAAACACGGCCCGGAGTCGAATATCCGGAACAGGTTATGGATACCGCGGCACCCTCGATTCCGGACGTGCGTGTGTTTTTCAAAATGATCCGCATTCCGGGCCTCCTGCTGATCGCCATGTCGCAAGGGGTGATCCGCGAGGGGATCGGCGTCTGGTTCCCGACCATCCTGCAGGATACCGTGAACATGACCCGTACCTCCCCCTGGATGATCTACATCCTGCTGCCGGTCCTGAACCTCTGCGGGGTCGCTTTTGTCCGAAGGGTCCATTTCCAGTATCGGGGCGACAGCACCCGGACGCTGCTTTGGTTTTTTACACTGATATCCGTCGTGGCGGCGCTGCTGGCGATTCTGACCATGCGCTGGCCCTCCCTCATCCTTGCGGGCATGGTTGTCCTGCTGCCGCTTTCCTACGGGCTGACGCCGATCCTGACCTCGGTGATCCCGTTCCAGTTCGCGCACCACCGCCGGGTCGCGCTGACCGCAGGGGTCCTCGACTTCTCGATCTATCTGGGAGCGGCGGTTTCCGGACTGGTCTCCGGCATCATTGCGGACCGGTACAGCTGGGACGACGCCATCTTGCTGTGGCTTGCTGCGGCGGTCGTCGGACTGGCGGTATCCGCGGTCCGGTTGAAAAGGAACCGGGAAGCCCGGTCCTTTGAACAGGCGATCCATCCGGCCGATGGAGCGAAAAACCGGGTTTCCGGAGAGAATCCGCCGTTTTAGCGTTATCATAGACGTACTGGAAATGGACAGATGGCTCCGAGGGTGTATTCGGGGACATCGTCCTTTTCAAGTCTCCATCAGACGAGGATGTTTGGGATGTCGGTTTTTCAACGCTCCGGACAAGCGATACGGTCCAGTTTTCCCGCGCTTCAACACCGTAATTTTCGACTGTTCTGGTTCGGCCAGTGCATCTCGCTGATTGGAACCTGGATGCAGTCCATCGGCCAGTCCTGGCTGGTCCTGCAGTTGACGGACTCCGCCCTCAAGCTCAGCCTGGTCAGCACCGTCCAGTTCCTGCCGATGATGGTTTTCTCCTTGTTCGCAGGCACGCTGGTCGACCGTTTCCCAAAACGCAGCGTACTCCTGATCACGCAGAGCGCCCTGTGCATCCTTGCGTTCGCGCTGGCGACCCTGACCTATCTGGATGTCGTGCAATACTGGCATGTGCTGGTCCTCGCGTTCCTGCTTGGCTGCATCAACACGCTGGACATGCCGACGCGGCAATCCTTCTTTGTCGAGATGGTCGGCAAGGAGGACCTGATGAACGCGATCGCCTTGAACTCGAGCATCTTCAACCTGGCCCGGATCATCGGCCCCGCCATAGCGGGCCTGCTCATCGGCTGGGTCGGAATCGCCGTATGCTTCTACCTCAATTCGATCAGCTTCGTCGCGGTCATCGCCGGTATCTGGATGATGCGGATCCCGGCCAACATCGCCAAGAACACGGAACCCATCTCGTTTGTCAGTGTTGTCCACGATGTTCGCGACGGCTTGAAATACATCGGGAAGAACCAGATCGTCCTGCAGTCCCTTCTGCTGCTTGCCGTGATCAGCGCGTTCGTGATGAACTTCAACGTGCTTGTGCCGGTCTTCGCTACCCAGAACCTCGGGTTGGGCGCGACCGAATACGGCTTCCTGATGACCAGCATGGGAATCGGGTCCTTCCTCGGCGCCGTATCGCTGGCGACCCGAAGCAGGACCGGCCCCAAACTCCGGCTGCTGATCACCGGAGCGCTTGGCATGTCGGTCTTTCTGATATTGCTTGGGTACATGAGAAACTACATCCTGGCCTGTATCGTCCTGTTTGCCATTGGTGTCAGTTCCATTGTCTTCACCACGCTGACCAACACAACCATCCAGCTCAATGCCGCGGACCATATGCGCGGCCGCGTGATGAGCGTGTACTCCCTGGTTTTCGGCGGCGTGATCCCGATCGGCAGCCTGATCGCCGGCAACCTGTCGGAGGCGGCCGGCGCGCCGGCCGCCATGCGGATCTCCGGTTCAGTCGGTATCGCGGCTGTGGTGTTTACAGTGTACATGCTGAAAAAGAATATGCGGGTCAGGGAAGCCGTGATGCAAGAGGACTCCGACAGGGGCATATAGCAGCCGGACGGGCTCCTCTCCTATAACAGCGCCTTGACATGGCAAGATGTCTGTACAACACATGTAAAAATTTACTATTTCAACGATGTAACAAAAATTTTACCTTATTGTTGCACTTTTTCAGTGGAACACATCTGCCCGGTGAACTAGAATCAATGGCATAGGAAGCGAAGAAAACAGGGTATTACTGGACGCTTTATCCCTGTTCGAGCTAGCAGCGTAACCGGCCGAAAGGCCGGTTTTTGTTTATTTTCGCGTGGGGGGTGACTGGAAATAAAAGAATCGTATGCCACGAGACACCTAACAGCCAAGAAGATGACCCGATCCGGAAAGAACGCCACCGCCAT
>CAZNGQ010000105.1:0-9353 GCA_964572095.1 uncultured Oscillospiraceae bacterium | reverse complement strand
CTTGCGGCGCGGACGCGGAGTGCGAGCGAACGCTGCTCGGGAAGATCAGCGCGGCCCTCAAGGTCTTCTCCGCGGATATCGACAAACTCGAGAAAGCGCTGGCCGACGCGGCCGGCATGCATGGGGACACCAAAAAGCAGGCGGAGGCCTACCGCGACCTGGTCTTTGCCGCCATGGGCGATCTCCGCAGCGCCGCCGACTCGATCGAACCCCTGGTGGATTCGGAGTACTGGCCGATGCCGACCTATACCGACCTGCTGTTCCGGATCTGATCCTGCGTGACGATCCTCATGGACGAAGGAAAACCGGTTCCGCATTCCTGCTGCGGAGCCGGTTTTCTCTGTTTGTGCGGCGTCTGAGCCGAAAGCCCTCAGTCGATGGATTCCGCCAGGACGATGTCGCGTCTCACGTCCTCGATATAGTACGTGTAGCCGAACGTCATATGGACCCTGGCCATCTCATATGGCTTGTAGTGCCGGGCCCAGATCGCGGCCAGTTCCTCCCAGTTTTCGGCGGCGTCTTTCAGCAACGCGACGGCAGAAGCCTTGTGTTCTGTCCGGCGGTCGAGACGGTATCGGCACAACGCGAGCGCCGCCTCGAACTTGTCCGCGTAATAGGCGCCAAGCCGGGCCCAGAGCAGCAGGTCCTGCAGGGTGCATTCCACCTGCGCATACCGGTCGTCCCTGGCGTCGAGCGTCAGTCGGGTCGTCATTTCCTGCGTCTCCGCGGAGCTTTTCCTCAACAGGCCGATGATGTCGGCCGGGGTCTCCACGATCCCTTCCGGCAAGGCCGCAGCCTTCCCCTCATGCTCCAGCGCGGCGTACTCACCGACACCCATCACACCTACGCCGGGCATGGCTTTCCCCTCGCAAAAATCCAGGATGGTCTTGAAACCGAACGCGGAAAGACAGCTTTCCGGATGCCATTGATAATCATAGTTGATCCAGAAAAGCCGGTTCACGGCGGGAATGATTTTTGACGCCGTCGTCAATGCCTGAAGGAAAGCCCCCGCATGTTTCCGGGTGTAGGCTTTCTCCGCCAGGTGCACAAAGCGCGCCTCCGGTGTCCCGGGATCGTAGGAAAGGCGCCCCCACAGCTGGAACTGGGCCTCGATCCGTTCGAAATCATAATCCCAGGCCTTGTGGCCATGGTCGACATGCTGGTAGTCCTTGCCCCAGAGATACCCGTCCGAGCCCCAGTAGAAGCCCTCGACATTCGGACGCTTCATTCCCTCGACGTATTGACGGACATAATCGCGGTCGTACCAGCGCAGGGTCATGACGTCGTCGTTCCGGACCGTGTACAGGATGTTCACGCTGCCGGGCTCGACTCCGTCCCACGCGTTCCACAACGATTCGAACTGCGGGCGCGGATGGGAGTAGCAGTGGGCCATCGAATACTTCCAGCTGATCGCGAAATCGTCCTTGGCGAACATGTCCTGGACGCCCTTGATTTCCTGGCCGGCCTGCTGCATGTTCGTGCGGTGGATGAACTTGATTTTGCTTCCGACGTCCTGGATCGCCCGGACATATGTGTCCACGATCCAGGCTTCGCGTTCGAAACCGCTGCCGTCCATCCATTCGCTGGCGGACACCCCGATGCCGGCCAACTTGGGGTAGAGCAGCAGGGTGTGGACGATCATCTGGTAGTAATAATCCTTGATCAAGTCTGAATTCCGTCGGAAATAGTTCAGCTGGTAGTCCGTCCGATGACCGATCGGGGGGAAATACCCGACGATCTCCGGCAGCCCGAGGCCTTTGGCGATTTCCGGCGTGATCCGGATGTTCCAGGTGAACAGGTAGACCTGGATCCCGCGGGCGGCGCAATGGTCGATGATTCCGCGGAGCAGTCCGATGTTTTTCGCCATGGCCACGTCGTCGAACGGCGAGGCCGCCCGGTATTTCTCACATACGGAAAACAGGTGGAACGGATTTTCCGACCACAGGCTCAGGCAGTTGTACCGGTTTAGGGCGAGCATGTCGATATAGCGCGTCCAGAAATCGGGGTCCATGCAGGTCTCCTCGTTCCGGGCAAACGGCTCGCCGTCCTGGAACGGGATATACGGCAGGTTGAACTTGATTCCCCGCATCGAAAGGAACGGCTTTCCGGCTACGGTTTCCCCATCCGCAAGCACGTCGCCGGCGTCGATGCGCTCCGCGTATTCGAAAAGCCCATACATGGCTCCGCACTCGCCGGATCCGGTGATCGCCACCGTCTCCCCGTTTCTCGCGATCGTGAACGATTCCTTGTCCTCGGACCCGGTCGGATCGATGCGGACGACTACGGCATTTCCGGAGAAAGCCGGTGTCCCGCGGACGACCGCGAGGTCCAGGCAATCCGTGCCGCGCCGAGCCAGGGCGCGCTTCAGCTGTTCGACGCCGAACCGGATGAGCGGACTGTTCCTGTCGTATACCAAAACCATCGTTCTCCTCTTTCCGCGCCTGATCGGCGCATTCCAGGGATTGCCGCAGGATCCGCTTCGCCGATCAGGCCGGTCCGGCGACGACGCCGACGAAATCCAGCCTTCTTTTTGCTTCCTCGTACACCTCGGGCGACAAGGGGCCGCGTTCGGCGGTTTTCACGTTCTCGACCAGGTGGTGGATGTTCCGGGTCCCGATGACCACGGAAGATAGGTCCGGGTGTGTCAAGGCGAACCGCAGCAGAAACTCGTTCCGGGTCTCGCCGGGGTCGAGAAGCTCGCTGATTTTCGACGCGTCAAACCGGACATCGTATCGGTCGTCATACTTTTTGATGATACCGCGGGCGATGATGCCGGTCCGATGTTCCTGGTGCGCCTTTGCGATGGCGTTTTCACTCAATCGCGTCAGGCCGCCATATACGAGCTGGATGACTTCGATCCCCTCCCAGCAGGCGAACCGGGGCAGCGAGTTGTAGCCGAAACCCGCGGGATACCCGTACTCCGTCGGCCCGCCGTTGCGGATGGTCAGTCCCAGGTGCCGGACCTTGCCTGCGGTTTTCGCTTCGCGCATGGCCTCCATGGCCTCCCCCGCTTCGCCGTCCGGCAGGAATTCCGGAACCACGCCATGCAGCTGCCATACATCGATGTAGTCCGTTTTCATCAAACGCAGGCTCTCATCCAGGTTGTCGAGGATCGTCTTGCGGTCAAACCGGTACAGCGGGCCGACCCCGGTCATGTTGTCCCCGCATTTGGTCGCGAGGATGAACTCGCTCCGCCGATGGGCGATCGACTTCCCGATGAAATACTCGCTCATCGGGTATTCCGGGGAAGTATCGATGTAGTTGACGCCCAGATCCAGCGCTTCGTTCAGGAGCTTCCCCGCGTGTGCCGTGTCCAGGAGCCTCAATTCCATTGTTCCAAAACTCAGGCTCGTGATGTCGAGTCCCGTCTTGCCCAGTGTCCTCTTTTCCATTGTCCGTCCCATCCTATCTGGTTTTTATGGAAATTCCGTACGGGTTACAAATGGGGAATAGTGTGCTTTCGCGGATAGCGTGCCTTTCTTGTGCCGGCCAGAGATCCGGACGCGCCGGGTCTCGAACGGGAGCAGGTCAAAGAAATTGTCCTCGAACCGCCAGCCGAACGCATCCCCGTCCTCATCCCCGGAGAGCTCGACACACCGCGCGAACTTGTCCGTCGAGATTTCGAGACAATCGCCCGATACGTGAAGCGAGAGTCTCGCATCGGGAAAATAAAGGTGCCGTTCGATATCGACGAACCCGACCGCGCTCGCGATCTCCGTGCCGTCCTCACGCCGGAGCGAGGCGTGCAGGACGGAATCCTTGCGGATGAACCCGAAGGAATCCAGATTGACCAGGATGCGGGATTCCCCCGACGGGATCGCGACCGGGCAGGCGCGCTCCTTCACGACACCGTTCTTCATCATCCGGAACTGCCGGATGGTGAGCAGGCCCGCCACATCCCCGGCCGTGTCGTTGACCCCCCATAAATAGATATGGTCCTTCACATCGAAATGCAGCAGCATCGGCCGGAAAGCGCGCTTGACCGAGAAGTACGGGATATAGGTCTCCCCGTAGTAGTCGATGATTCCGCAATAGAACGACGGCCAGGTGTTGTTCAGTTTCCAGAGGAGGTACCCGTTGCAGCCGCGTTCGTTCGCGCTCTCGTAGAACGGCTTTCCCTGCCTGCAGTTGGCGATGGTCTGGTAATAGCTGGAACCGGCCGCTGCCGCGAACTTGTAGACCAGGGACTCCGCGTCCGTCGCGTCGTAGTATTGCTCGATCGGACCGAATTTTTGCTCCGCGAAGTTCTGGATCCGCCTGGCCCAGGCCGGGGGCATGGGCTTGACCACGCCGAACGAGGTGATGTCGGCATACCCCTCGGGCCACAGATCTTCTCCCTTGATGAACCGCTGGAGGCTTTTCATCTGCGGCGGGAATGTCCGGATGTCCTCCGTGAACATCACGGCGTTTTCTTCGCCCGGCATATAGGCCAGATAGGCGCGGTTGCCGTGGGTGTCCCCGAATAGCGGATCGTTCGTGTAGTCGCCCCCGTACGGGCAGGTGTCGTGGTAGTACCGGTAGGGATCCAGCCGCAGGCAGAGGGCCCGGAAATCGTGTGTCAGGATTTCGTGCCCGATCCGGCCGGTCTCCTCGCTGTATTCGGTCATGTAGATGTTCTCGTTCCCGCCGCACCATACGATGATGCTGGGGTGCTGTTTGAGCCGGCGGATCACATGCTCCGCTTCGGCCAGGAACAGGGTCTTGTATTCTTCGTTGTCCGGGATCTGCGAACTGCCAGTGAAAAAGTCCTGCCAGATCATGAATCCACGGCGGTCCGCCTCCAGATACAGCTCCTCCCCGTAGCTCTTGCTGGGGCCCCACAGCCGAAGCGCGTTCATGTTGGCCTGGTCGGCCAGATCGATCAATTCGATGGCCGGAGCCGGATCCCACCGATGGGATACGCCTCCGATCGGACCGATGTTCGCGCCCCACAGCCTCACCACGGTCCCGTTCACCCGGAAACGGAGGCTGCCGGCGAGCCGGACCTCGCGGAGTCCGGTCACGCGGATGTCCTCATCGCAGAGGCGTCCATCCACATACACAGAGGCTTTCATGACATACAGCGGTTGGTCCCCGTAGTTCTTGGGCCACCACAACCGGGGATTCCGGAGCGTGAAGATCTGGTTTAGCTTCCATTCGGAAGCCTCCGCGGCAACGGCCGTCGATCGGCGCTGGAAAACGACGGGGCCGTTTTCTTCACGGAGTTCCAGTTCGACCTCGATCGTCCCCAAACAGGCGGGGCCGGCTGTGCCCAGCCGGATACAGGCTTCGGAATAGTCGTGATTGAACGTCGCGTCGATGTCGAACACCGCGATTTCCGTCGTATCGGGGGACTCCAGGCGGACATCGCCGAAAATGCCGAGCGGGGTGAAGCATGGAACCGCTCCGAGATAGGAACCAAAGTCACCTCCCGATTTACGTAGCATGGCCCGGGGAGACAGGACCCCCTTCCATTCCGCCGGCATTGTTTCCTTGTAGATCCGCTCCATTTTATAGGGCGAATGGATATAGACGAGCAAGGTGTTTTCCGTTTCGAGCGCTTCCGTCACGTCGACAAGGAGCGGGAGATACATGGTCTTGCTGCCGGCGATCCGTGTTCCGTTCAGGTAGATGTCGGATACGGTGTCGATGCCGTCGAAGCACAGGACTGTGGCGCCCGGCCAGTCCGGCCGGGGGAACCGGCACCCGTAAGCCCAGTCCTGCTCGGCGATCCATCTGCAATACTCAGCTTCACCGTCCTCCAGTACCGTGTCCGGCAGAAGACCTTTCTCCATCAGCGCTTCCTGGACTTCTTTTGCCGGTCCGATGTCGATCCATGGCGCTCCATGACGCTCCACCACCGCATCGGCATCGGCGCAACCGGGATCACACAATCCTTCAGAGGGTTTGATTCTCCAGCCGGTAAGGATCGTCGCTTTTTTCATATTTTTCGACTCCCATTCCACGGTATTGTACGGTTTCGATCATCTGGCGGCTCTGACCATGTCTTCCAGTATACAACGAAAAAAGCGGACAGCCGGGCGCAATAACCCGGCTGTCCGCCTGGAATCATGATATTGGAGCGGAAGTCTACTCGGCCTTGTTCCTCCAGGAATACCGGGGCTTGAAGCCGAACGTGTCCTTGAGTTTCTGGCAGGTGATCAGCTCGTCTTCGGGGCCGAGGTCCTTGGCCAGTTCCACCAGGTCGGGCAGCAGGTTTGCCACATATTCCTTGGGGCTCTCCTTATAGACATTGTCCGTCGAGATGTTGAAGACATCGAACTCCTTTTCCAAATCCTTCTCGATCATCAGGTTCACGGCCTGCGCGATGTCGCGGGCGTCCGCATACTGGCCGGTCGTTCCGTTCGGGCCGCCGCGATGGTTGGGATCCTTCTTGTCGGCGATGCTGACACCCATCTCGTACGGATGCGCCGGGTAGGAAACGCCCATCAGGCGCAGTGCGAGGCACTTGATGTCATACGCGCGGGCATATGCCTGGAGGATTTCCTCGCCCAGCAGCTTGGACAGGCTGTACGTGTCCTCGGGGCGCTGCGGATGGTCTTCGTCGATCGGCAGGTACTCGACCACATAGGGTTTGCTGGAAATCCGGAATCCCAGTCCGAGAGTGTAGTACGAGGACGCAAAGATGACCTTCTTGACACCCAGGCGGCGGGCGGCGTCCATGATGTAGTAGGTGCCCATGACGTTGGACTGCATCGTCGTGTCTTCCGGGAACATCTGCGGCATCCACTGCTTGCCCGGCTGCTGGTCCGAAGTGAACGGCAGCGCGGCGAGATGGATGATGCAGGTCGCCTTGGACAGCGTGATGGCGCGCATGCAGTCTCCAAGGTCGGTCAGCTGGCCTTTGACGAACATGGTGCCCTTGCACTCCCAGGGAACCCGCTGCGCGGACGGAGCGGTCTGGTCGAACAACGTAACGTTGTATCCGGCGCCCTTGAGTTCTTCCAGGACATGACGGCCGAGGTTTCCGGCACCGCCGGTGATCAGGACATTCTTGTACGCTTCATTCATAGTCGCAACTCCTTCTGTTTCTTTGGATGCATCAGATTTTTCCCGTGATCTTCTTGAGGAGTGTCCAGCTCTTCTCATACATGGCCAGCGTGCGCAGTCCGGCCTCATCCTTGGTCAGGCCTTCGACGGGCTCGACCCAGCCGCACTCGACGATGAGATGCAGTCCCTTGGCGTACGGGCTCTTTTCCGCCAGGATGTCGACGATCTTCTCGATGTTCGAGTGGCCATCGCCCAGTGCGCAGCCGCTCGGGTAAAAGGGGACGCGCCAGGTGGTATCCCGTTTGATGACCATGTCCTTCATATGGGTGGTGATGGTGTAGGGAGCCACCGCTTCAGCCTCGGTGACCGGGTCGCAGAACACGGTGAAGCCGTTGGCGGAATCGAACGCGCACCCGACGAACTTGGAGCCGACCGCCTTGAAGATTTCGGCCCATTCGTTGCCCATGAAGTCGCAATGGTTCTCGATCGCCAGGTAGATGCCCTCGGGAGCCAGGATTTCTTCAGCGGCCTTGAGATTGTCGATGACGAACTGCATGTGCTTCTCGATTGGGAACTCCTTGTTGTAGCGGGATCCCTCGAACGACAGGCGGGCGTTGTACCCGCGGCGCATGATGGTCGCGTTCAGCTTTTTCATGACCTGGACCATGTCGAGCAGGTCCTGCCGTGCCTTTGCCGCGTTCTCCCCGGTCAGCTCGAACAGGCTCATCGTGGCGCCGATGTCCAGTTCGATGCCATGCTCTTCACTGTTGCCGCGGATCCAGTCGTAATAGGCGTCCGGCATGTTTGGCAAGGCCATGATCTGGGCGCAGTCGAGCCCGTACTTGATGGCGCCGTTGATGCTGAGTTCCGCCATTTTGTCCATCGGAAGTTTCATGTCCCAGGGATTTCCGGGAAAGGTGGAAACCGATCCGACCTTCATTGTCTTGCGTACGTCCATGATGTGTTCTCCCTTCACCTGTTGAGATCGAATGAACGGGGTCTGGAATGGGTTGATTTATTTGTACTACTGAACATTTTTATCCGTTAGCACACATTTGTCAAGATCGAACCAAAAATGCAACCATATTTGTGCAACTGATGCCCTTTATCGGGGTTTCTCGCTATCCTTTTTATCCCCGTCTTCCGCCGGCCTCCGGATCAGTGCGGCCATGCCGACCGCGTCGCCGCCGAGCCGATTGCGGATCCGGTCCATGACCTGGTCGATCTTCTCTTTTTTCCTGCAGTCCGCCTGCCGCGCAACCGGCTTGTCTGTCTGCTCCGGCTGGTCGAACAGGGACATCTGCCTGGGTCCCTCCCCTTCCTCGTCGAATCCCGACAAGGTGATTCCGATCAGGCGGATCGGTTTCGACACCTCCCAGTTCTGCTCCAGCAAGCGGTATCCGGCGAGATAGATCTCTTGTGTCGTCGATGTGGCCGGCATCGAGGCTTGCCGTGTGACGACCGTAAAGTCCGAATACTTGAGCGTGATATGGACCGTCCGCCCTTTTTTGCCATGCCGCCGTGCAGACATCCCGATGTCGTCCGCCAGTTCCATGAGTACCAGCCGGGCCTGTTCCAGCTCGGAGACGTCTTCCGGCAAGGTGGTGGACCGTCCGATCTGTTTCATCTCGTCCCGCTCATGCGCCTGAACCGGCGAGTCGTCGATCCCGTTGGCATGTTCGTGCAGCTCCACTCCCCCCTTGCCGAACGTCCGGACCAGAAACGGGCGATCCACCCGGGCCAGATCCCCGATGGTCTGAATGCCGATTCGGTTCAGCTTGTCCGCCGTCTTTGCGCCGACGCCGTAGATCGCCTTGACCGGCAGCGGCCAGAGCTTTGTCGGGATATCCTGCGGCCACAACTCCGTGATGCCGAGCGGCTTCTTCATCTCCGACGCCATCTTGGCGAGAAACTTGTTCTCCGCGATTCCGATCGAACACCACAGGCCCAGCTTGTTCTTTATGTCTTCCATGATCCGTGCGGCCGACTCCGCCGGCGTACCGAACAAGCCTTCGCAGCCGGTCATGTCCAGCCAGGCTTCGTCGATGCTGTTCTGCTCCACTACCGGAGTGAATCCCGCCAGCAGTTCCATGACTTCGTCCGATTTCTTCTCGTAATAAGCGTGGTCCGGCGGGACGGTGATCATGCCGGGACACAACTCCATCGCCTTGTGCAGCACCATGGCCGTCCGGACACCAAACGCCCGGGCTTCGTAGTTTGCCGCCAGAATGATCCCCGTCCTCGTCTTGGGGTCGCCGGCGACCGCTGCAGGGACACCGCGCAGCGCAGGCTGCCGGATCATCTCGCAGGAGATGAAGAAGGCATTCATATCGACGAGGAAGACAACGCGTTTCATAGTCAGG
>CAZNGQ010000104.1:0-9369 GCA_964572095.1 uncultured Oscillospiraceae bacterium | reverse complement strand
GGCCATCCGCAAGGCCAGGTACACCTGATCGACCGTACCGCCGCTCAGGTATTCCCAGGAGCGGTAGGCGGACTCCGTGGGGTCGGACACCCGGACGTCGAACCGGCGGTCGGCCTTGAAGCCGGTGTACCGGCCCTCGGTCAAGCCGGACAGGATCGCCGCCGCGCGGGCGTTGAGCCGCGGCCCGAAGTCGGCCTGCAGCGCCTCGAAGGCCTCGCGGTAGACCTCGCGCGCCAGGGTCAGGCTTTCATGCAGTTCCTCCCCCTCGCGAACCTTCCGCGCGATCTGTGCCAGAAGCGTCCCGAGCGCATCGACCCCGAGCGGGTCGCGTGGACTGTGCCGGACGGCTGCCTCCAGCCGGGCGTAGTCCTCCCGCAAGGCGGACAGGTGTGCGGCGGCCGCCCGTTCCAGGGACCGAAGTCCCTCCATGGTGCGCCCGCCCGTTTCACGGCGCAGGTCCGCCTCGGCGGCGTCCAGCGCCTCCCGGGCGGACGGGGCGTCGCCGGCCTGGGAACGGATCCGCGCCTCGAGCGCCTCCCGCTTCCGCTCCAGATCCAGGAGCCGGGCCTGCCGGCGGACCTGACCGGCCGCCGAGTCGGCGGCGGCGCGTCCGATCTCCCGATCGAGCTGTTCGAGCAGGCATCCCGCTTCGTCCGCACGTCGGCGTGCCGCCCCCAGGGAGGCCTCGTAAGCCGCCGACCGCTTGCGGTTGTCCGTCACGGCCGCCAGCAGGGCGGCCAGCGGGATGGCCGCGCCGGCGGCGATCCACGCAAAGGCCGGCCGGACCAGCAGCCCGGTCAGGATCCCGGCCGCCAACAGCGCGAGCGCGCAAGCCAACAGCATCCACAGCCTCGGCTGCCGTGCCGGCGGGGCGTCTGCGGCTCCCGTCTCGGCCTCCGCCCGTTTCCGAACCTCCAGCCAGGTACCGCGCTCCGACTCCAGCCGGGCCCGCCGCGCGGACGCCTCGGCATCGGCGTCGTCCCGCAGCCGGTTCTCCTGCTCCCATTCCTTCTCCCACAGCGCCATTTCCCCCAGCAGCACCTGTTCCGCCCGCTCCGCGTCGGCGAACCGCGTACGCGCGGACGAAACGACCACCTCCGCGGCCTCCGCGCGCGCCAACCCGGCGCGCAGCGTCCCGCATTCCTGCGCGACCCCTTGGATGTCCGTCTCCAGCGCCTGCAGGCGTTCCATGCGCTCCGCCTGCTCCGCCTCCTGGCGGACGGCGGCCTCCAGCCGCTCCTCCAGCGCCCGCTGCTCCGCACGCCACTGCCCCAGCAGCCCGCCGCCGCCGCGTTCGGCGCGAAGCCGGACCTGGGCGCGGCGCAGCCGGTCGTCGATTTCCCCGAACGACACGTTCTCCTCGCCGGTCGACGCCAGGTTCGCCAGCTTGGTGAGAACCGCGTCGTCCGGATCGTGCACCGGCGCCGACAGCTGTCCGACGAACACCGTCTGGACGAATTCGGCCTCGGACACCCCCAGCAGGGCGTCCCCCGGCTCGACGCCCGTCGGCAGGGGGACGGCGCGGCCGGTCGCGTCCTCCATCAGAAGGAGGGTGTCTCCGGTTCTGCGGTCCGCGAACGTGCGTTCCAGCCGGTACCGCATCCCGTCATGCCCGAACACCAGCGAGGCGGCCATCCTGCCGCCGTCCCACGGGGTGTACCGCCTGCGGTCGTTGTCCCGTATGCCCCGCGCCCGTCCGCCGAATCCGTACAGCATCGCGCGCAGGCAGGCCATGACCGTGCTTTTTCCCCGTTCGTTTCCGCCGACCAGCAGGTTGACGCCGGGCCCGAAACCCAGTCGCAGGTCGCGTAATCCCCCGAAGGCGGTGATAGTCAGCTCAATCAGCAGCATCGGCGGACACCTCCCCCCGCGCGGCCTGCAGTCCGAGGCGCAGCGCGGCCTCCAGCCGGCGGACCGTCGCCTCGTCTCCCCCGGCCGCCTCCTGCCGCTGCCGGATCCCGCGGACAAAGGCACCGCGCAGGGAGTGCCGGAGAGCCAGCGCGTCCAGGTCCTCGCGGGCGGTGGTCCGATCCCGCAGGACGAGATGGAACACCCGGTCGCGCAGACGGCCCAGGATGCGGTCGAGCGGCGCGGGTTCGTCCTCCCGGCGGTCGCCGGTCAGCGTGACGCGGTACAGGCACCTCGGCCAGTCGCCGCCGCCGGCGGACGCCATCGCCTGCGACACGGCCTCGACGGCCTCGTCGGGCGTCCCGCAGCCGGACAGGTCTACAGACAGCTCATATAAAAGCCTCGCGGGCCGCGGGGGCGGCAGAAACGAAGCCGACACGCCGCTGCGGCCGGAAGCCGCCCGACGGCGAAGCGATACCGCCAGGGTTCCCCGGGGGCCGGTCTCGTCGAAACCCCGCCCGGTCAGGCACCCGCTGTAGGCCAGACGCGCGTCCGGGCCGACCGACGCGGCCGGCGTCCCCGCGTGCACATGCCCCAGCGCGGCATAATCGAAACCCGCCGCCGCAAGTCTGTCCGCGGGTATCGGGTTGTAGATGGTTTCAACCGCGCCTGAAACCAGCTCCCCGTGCAGGACCAGCACATGGAGCGTTCCGCTTGGGTCGCGGACCGTCCAGCCCGGGTCGAACAGCGGCTGTCGGGCGACCTCGGACTCGAACCCCGCCCCATGGACGCAGACCCCCAGGTCCGGAACCTCCACCGTCTCGCGCGGGCCGCGGAACAGGTGCACGTGAGCCGGCCAGTCCAGTGTGCGGTACGGGGACAGCAGCCCGGCGGGATCGTGGTTGCCGGCGGCGATGAACACTCGCGTGACGGTCAGCGTCCCGAGCGCGTCGGCCACGCGGCGGGCCAGCGCCGGATCCGGATCGGGCGTGTCGAACAGGTCCCCTGCGATCAGAAGCAGATGCATACGCTCCCGTTCACAGTGCTCGACCACGGACAGGAACGCGTCGAACTGCTCGGCGCGCAACCGTTCCGCCTGCTCCGGAATCCACGCGAACGGGCTTCCCAGGTGCAGGTCGGCGATATGGATGAGATGGATTTCCGCGGGAGCCGTCGATGGCTCCGGTCCACGGTTGGCAGAATACGGCGTTTCCATACCCGTCATTATATCCAAATACGATCACAGGAGGATCCTGCTGTAAAATGTGTTGTTTTACGACATTTTCCATATTTTCCCGCGATGCGTCCCCATTTTAACGACGTTTTGACATTCGCGTTTTTCAATCATGATATGATTCCTCTACCATCTTTTTCCGTGGAGGCTGCCGTGACCGAACGCGATCCAGCGAATGAGGCAAAATCCGCTTCTGCCGGCCGCCCCGCGCACCGGTGGGTCAAGACGCGCCACCGCGTCGTGTTCGCGCTCCTGAAACCGCCCCTGCGGCTGTATGTCCGGCTGGCGCTCGGGTTTCACGCCGTCCGGTACCGGGCCGAGGAGCGCGGGCGTCCCTGCCTGATCCTGGCGAACCACGACGGGCCCTTTGACCCGATCATGCTGTCGATGAGTTTCCGCCGGGTCATCTATTTTGTGGCGAGCGACCACATATTCCGATTGGGGCTGGTCAGCCGCCTCATTTCCTGGCTTGTCGCGCCGATCCCCATCGTCAAGTCGATCGTCGACACACGCTCCATCCGCGACATCTTCACCGCGATCCGCGAAGGCGGGACGGTCGGGCTGTTCCCGTCCGGCAACCGCTCGTTCACCGGTGCCGAGATGCCCATTTCCCGCGCAACCGTCAAGCTGGTCAGGCATCTCAAGGTGCCGGTCCTGCTCTACCGCTTCGATCGCGGCTATCTGGCCACGCCCCGCTGGGCGCGCCACACCCGCCGCGGCCGGGTGGTCGGCGAGGTGGTCCGGACCCTGAGTCCGGACGAATTGTCCGCGATGACGAACGAAGAAGTCCACCAGGTGCTGACGGACGCCCTGCGCGACGTACCGCCGGAGCCGCGGACGCCCCGCGTGCCGTTCCGCGGGCGCAGGCCGGCGGAATACCTGGAGCGGGTCCTGTTTGTCTGCCCGCAGTGCCTGCGCATGAACACGATGCGAAGCAGGGACGACCTGCTCTCCTGCGATTGCGGCTACGCCGTGCGCAGCTTTACGGACGGGCGGCTGCAGCCGGCCGCGGCGGGCCGGGCCGGTTCCGCCGGGTTGCCTTCGCTTCCGGACGTCGACGCCTTCGACCGGTTCCAGCGCGCGCACCTGGCGGGACTGCTCCGCGACCGCGCCGGACACGACCGCTGGCTGCGCCGGCCGTTTTTCGAGGACAAGGACCAGCTTCTGGTGCGGGTCGAGCGCGAGCACACCGCGAAGAAGACGAACCGCAGCACGATGCGGCTGTATTCCGACCGGCTGGAGTTCGAATCGGAGGCCGGCACGCGCGTCTTCCCGCTCGACCGGATCGGCGAGGTCTCGGTCCACGGCCCGCAGACCCTGCAGTTCCATGACCGCGAGGAAGACGCGGTCTACGAAGTCCGGTCCCCCTTTCCGCGCTCCGCCTACCGTTATATGCTGGTGGTGGAGGCGCTGCGCGCCGCCGCCCCGGACAACAGCTGATCACCGACGGACGTTTTCGATTTCGCAGAGACAGCAGGAGGTCACCATGGATTTTTCATCAGCGAACAAGGACCTGTGGCAGATCATCGTCCAGGGCGGCATCCTCTGTGTGCTGCTGCTGTTCGGCAATGTGCTGCGCCGCAAGGTCACCTGGCTCAAGCGATCGCTGCTCCCGACCGCCGTCATCGGCGGCTTTGTCGGGTTGCTGCTGAAGCAGTTCGACATCCTGCCGTTCGACAATGTGTTCCTGGAAAGCGTGAATTACCACATGATCGCCATCGGGTTCATCGCGCTGGGGCTCCGGATTCCGCGGACCAGCAAGGACCAGCGGAAAAGCACGGCGTTCCGGGACGGTTCGAAGACCGGACTGTTCATCGTCTCGAACTACCTGATCCAGGGCGTCCTGGGCCTTGTCATCATGATATCGCTCGCGGCCACGGTCCTGCCGGGGCTGTTCCGCGCCGGCGGCCTGCTGCTGCCGATGGGATACGGACAGGGGCCGGGCCAGGCCAACAACATCGGCTCGATGTACGAGACGCAGTTCGGGTTCACGGGCGGCACGACGTTCGGCCTGGCGATCGCGACCATGGGCTTCCTGTGGGCGTGCATCGGGGGCATCATCTTCCTCAACGTCCTGGTCCGGAAAGGCAAGTTCAAGTGGGTGCAGGCGGATCTGCACCATGACCCCACCGCCGAACCGGTGGCCGACGACGGGGAGATCCCGCTGGTCGAGGCGGTGGACAAGTTCACGATCCAGATCGCGATGGTCGTCGGAATCTACCTGCTGACGTTCCTGTTTTCCTACGGGGTGGTGAGCCTCTTCGACGTCATCCCCGGGCTCGCCGGCGCAAAAAAGACCATCGCCCCCCTCATCTGGGGATTCAATTTCCTCATCGGCTCCTCGATGGCGCTGGGAATGCGGGGCGTCTTCGCCGGGTTGCGCAAATCCGGCCTGATGACCCGGCAGTATCCCAACAACTACCTGTTGAACCGGATCTCCGGCTTTGCGTTCGACATGATGATCGTCGCCTCCATCTGCGCGATCGACATCGGTGACCTGGCCAGGCTGTGGGTCCCGTTCATCCTCATGACGACAATCGGCGGATTCCTCACGATGTACTACTGCTGGGTCGTTTCCAAGCGCATCTACCCCGACTACACCATCGAGGGCATGGTCTCGATGTACGGCATGATGACCGGCACGGTCAGTACCGGGATCCTGCTGCTGCGCGAAGTGGATCCGTCGTTCAAGACCCCGGCGGCAAACAATCTGATCGTCGGCAGTTCGGTCGCCATCCTCGTGGCCTTCCCGCTCCTGATCATGATCGGCCTGGCGCCGCAGTCCACGACGCTGTTGTGGGTCACGCTGGCGCTCGCCGCCGGGTATGCGGTGCTGCTGAACATCATCATGCTGAGAAAGACCGGCCGCCGCGACAAGGGCTAGGCCCTGCCGCGCCTTAGTTCGTCACCGTTCCATACTGCGGGAAAATGTCGTTGCACGGCGGGGAAATGGCGCTAAAGGCGTACACCCCGGTCTTGTCGAAGACATATGTGTCTTCCAGCAGCGGGTTGTCCCCGCCGACCAGCCCCTGTTCCTTGGCCGCCTGTTCCACGTCCGGCAGGTTGAACACCGCCGTGGCGGTAAACAGGCAATCCCCATCTTTACCCCAGTAATAACTGTCGTAAGTCGTCTGCCCATCGATGTCCTCCTTGAGGAAGACCCGGATGAACGTGGAGTCCCCATTCTGGAGGGCCGGAATCGGCAGCTTGACGTAATCGTAAAAATTGACGGACGTCCTCTTGACCGAATAGAAGTTCACCGTGAGCGTACCGGTCGGGCTGGCCTTCCCTGTGTAATTGGAAACCTGCACATCGACATAGGCTGGGCGGTACATGGCTTCGGTGGATGGCCGCAGATAGTCCACGTCCAGCGGGTTGACATGATTCATTCTCTTGAGAATGTCCATTTGGGCGGTCAGTTCGCCCGTGACCTGGTCCCGGACATCCTCCGGAATCTGGTCGACCGGCACCCCGAGCGTCACGCCGATCTCCATCAGCGCGGCTTCCAGGCAATAGTCGATACCGGCGGAAGCCAGCATCTCGAAGTTCGGCAGGGTGGGCGGCAGACCGACCGCGGCGAGTCCCGTGTTGATGAGCGTCTCCACCGCGGATTTGATCCAGCCCTGGGCGGTCGGCCCCAGGAACTCGAACCGGTCGGCGACAAAGACCGCCACGGATTCCTTGATGCCGTTGTAGGCGCCCCGGATGGCGCCGTATATCTCGCCCAGCAAACCAAAGAACTCGCCCCAGAAAGCGTCCCAGGCGCTTTGCGTGATGGTCAGGTGGAAGGACGCGCCCACTGGGAGCATGCGGTCGACGACCGCCTGGTACTGCTCCCGGGTCGTACCGGGATACTGGTCCATATGCATGCCGTACGGCAGCAGGAAATCCCCGGTCTTGTTGTTTCGTATTGAAAAGCAGATTTCCTCCGCTTGGATCGGGCGCGTCACTTCAAAATAATCCCCTGAATTCGGAGACTCCCACTGGACCGGAATGTAGCGCAGGAATTCGACATTGGGCATGTAGGACTTTACCGTGACTTGCTCGGTCGGCAGGGATACGGCGCTCTCCAGGTTTTCAGCGATCAGCGTCATCGGGTCGCCGGTATACAGGATCACACCGGTCTTGGTCACGACCGGCCAGGCGGTGCCCGGTACTGCGCCCGGCTGATAACAGACGGCACGCACATAGTATCGGACCGTGTTCTTCCCCAGCGCCTCCGCGGTCGGGGCGAAATCCTGGAACGGGATCTGGTAGTAGCGCGTCACGGTCGTATAGACCATGTTTTTCTCAACGCTGCGGTAGACGAGCCCGGCCGGATCGCTGTAGTCGGCTTGCGTTGCGGTCTTGAACGGCTCGGTCGCGACCTGGAAATCGATCTCGACCGAATCGATCGGGGTCTTTGACATTAACACCCGGAGCTGCGGCGAACCCGACGGGATTGCCATGCTTCCGGAGGGGTTCTCCTCATAGCCCTTCTCGGGCAAGGCATAGGAGAGTATCGGCGGCGGCACATCCGGCAGGCTGGACAGTCCCATTAAGGAGAGGTCCAGACCCAGGGTGCCGAACGTGACCGCCACGCCGTCGCCCGGCTTGCCGATCGCTTTTCCCTGCCCGTCCAGGGCGATGGCGCGGATGTAGAACAACCGCTGCTTCTGTTCGGGCAGCACCAGCTTGCCGGCCACGTTGCGGAAATCCGTCCCGTGGTTGACTTTCTCCGCCCCGCCGGGCGATCCGGACGCCGGGAGAGAGAAATGGTTCATGATCGCGCCGAAATCGATGGCAAACTCCCGTGAAGCCCCCTCCAGCTCCCCATCGACCAGCAGTCCGGGCGGGTTCAGCGGATCCGCGTCCGGTGTACAGGAAAAGGGGATCCGGGAGGCCTGCCACCGGATACGGGAGGCGCCCTCCACCTGGACATCCATCAGGAACCAGCGGGTGGGGTCCCCGTCCGCTGCGACAAACGCGTCGAAATCCCTGCCGTAATGCAGGTCCGCGGCTACGGAAGGCGTCGGGGTCAGCGTAGGCGCAGGAGTGGGTGACGGAACGGGCGTGGGGGTCGGCCGGGGGACGATCGAGAACACCGGCGACAGGTTGTAGCCGAGCGGGACCGTGCCCGCCCAGGCGTTGATCCGGAACCGGCAGGTGTCGGAAACCTGGTCGGGGACCGTCAGTGAAAACGAGGTGGTGAAGGGGATCCCCTTGGCGAGCTCGGTATACGTCTGGCCGCCGTCCGCGCTGAACAGAATGTCGATGAGGGGGTTCCGGCCGGAGTCGACCGTCCAGTGCAGCGTAAACGGATCGCCGGCCGTCAGCTGCGCGCCCGCGGCCGGGTCCAGTACGGTGACGGCCGACGACGGCCGGGGGGTCGGCGTAGGCAGGAAAATGGATGGCTTTATGGTGATGATCGGCGGCAGTACGATCCGTGCCGCGAGGTATTCCTCCCGCGCGGCCGCGGTCTGGGTCGCCGCGGTCACCCGCATCGCCACCGGTTGCGGGGACGCCGGCTTGCCGGGATCGCTGGCCACATACAGCTGCACCGATCCCGGACAGGACGGATACGCCAGCGGACGGTCTTCGGTCAGCGCGTCGAAGTTCGCTTTCTGGTCGAAATCCTCCGCCGAGACGGATACCGCCGCGGGTTCATCCTCCGCAAGAACGGACGTGGTCCCGGCCGAACCCGTCGTGGTCGCGTCAAGCCGGCCCTCTTGTGTGCAGCGGGCGGTGATCAGGATCGGCAGGAGAATGGCACAGACCAGAAGCAGGGCGGAAGCGGCCAGGATCATCTTCTTTTTTCGATCGAAACGCAGCATGTTTCCACCTCTTCATCCGGACCAGGACTCGGATGCCCGGTACCGCTGGTGTCACCCCTTGTCGGTCTTGCCGGAAAGCGCGCGCGTCCGCGCGGCGTCCTCCGCCATTTCCTGAACCGTCTTGACATGCAGCCGGTTGGAGCCCGTGAACCCTTCGCGTGTCGGGAGGAGCGTGCCGTCACGCCGCCCGGACTCCAACCGCTCCGACGCGGCCGCGATCGCCGCTGCGTACTGCGGCAGCCACTTCGCCTGGGCGGTCAGCAGCTCGTCCGCCATCTGCGCGATCTCGGGGGTGGTGCAGACCGCGCCGGTCAGCGGATCCATCATCAGGGCCTGACGGAGCAGCGTGTCGTCGCCCGCCACCGCGGCCTCGACCGCCAGCCGCTGCACCCACACGGACGCGCTGCAGACCGCGGCGCACCCAAGCGGGAGATCCCCGACCCGCGGGATCGAGACTCCGTTTCCGTCCACATA
>CAZNGQ010000103.1:0-9373 GCA_964572095.1 uncultured Oscillospiraceae bacterium | reverse complement strand
CGCGTATCGCAACCTGACCGCCGCTGCGATCCGGCAGGATCTGGAAGACAGCCTGGACCGTCTCCAGACCGACTATGTGGACTTGTACTACACGCACCGCCAGACGGAGTCCGTACCGGTGGAAGAAACCATGGGCGAGCTGCTCCGGCTCAAGAAGGAAGGGAAGATCCGGGCCATCGGCATATCGAAATCTAGGCCGGAGCATCTGGACGCCTATCTGCGCGTCGGACCCGTCGACGCCGTCCAGGAGGAGTTCAGCCTGCTCGAACGCGGATTCGGCGACGCCTACCTGGGCTTGTGCGGCTCGTATAACGTGCTGGCGCATTGTTACGGTTCCCTCTGCCGCGGATTGCTGACCGGGCGGATCGGCATGGACCACACCCCGCCCAAGGGGAGCGCGCAGAACAGCGTCTGGTTCCGGGCGGAGCTCCGCGCGGACATCCTGGCCATGCTGGCGGCGTTTCAGCCGATCGCGGACGCCTACGGCTGTTCGCTGGCCAACCTGTCGACCGCCTGGCAGGCCGCGCAATCCGCGCAGGTCGCGCCGGTGGTCGGAGTGCGCCGAATGGAAAGCCTGGTCGATTCGGTCAAGGCGTTCGACCTCCGGCTCGATCCGTCCGACCTCGCCGCCATGGACGCGGCCGCCCTCGTCATCGTCCGGAAGGCCGCAGGGCTGCCCAAGTGACCGGACCGGCCGGAGGCGGGGATGCAATCGTCATATGGGACTTCAACGGAACCATCCTGGACGATGTGGACCTGTGCATTGGCATCCTGAACGGCATGCTGGCAAGGCGCGGCCTTCCCGTACTCGACCGTATCCATTATCTGGATGTTTTCCGGTTTCCCATCGCGGACAGTTACCGGTCGGTCGGATTCGATTTTGACCGTTGGCCCTACAAAGACCTCGCGGCCGAATTCATGAACGCCTATCTGCCGGCCAGCATCCTGGAGATCGGGCTTCGCGCCGGCGTGGTGGAGGCGCTGACGGCGTTTCGGCAGGCCGGCCTGCGCCAGGTGATGCTGTCCGCATCGAACCTGGATGATTTGCGCCGGCAGGCCGCGCATTTCGGGATCGACCGCTTTTTCGAGGAGATTCTCGGCCCGTCGCATATCTACGGAAACGGCAAGGCCGACATCGGACGCGGTTGGGCGGACCGGCAGCGCGCCGCGGCTACAGGGCACGGACCGCGGATGGTGATGATCGGCGATACGGAGCACGATTGTGAAGTGGCCAGGGCCATGGGCGCGTCATGCGTTCTGGTCGAGGGCGGGCACAACAGTCCCGACCGGATGCGCCAGTCCGGCGCGGACGCGGTCGTCGCAGGCATCCCCGAGGCGGCGGCCGCCGTTTTGGAACTTTTTACACTCGGAAGCGCTCCTTTGACAGGTGTATAATTTTTTCATAGATCCAGCACAAACCGTCGTCAAGGAGGAGCTTCCCATGAAACTCGGCGTATTTGCGGTCCTTCTTTCCCAGCAAAGTTTCGAGGACGCCTGCCGATATCTTTCGGCATCCGGCGTACAGGCGATCGAGATCGGTACCGGCGGCTATCCGGGCAATGCCCACTGCAAGCCGGCGGAACTGTTGAACGATCCGTCCGGACTGGCCCGTTTCAAAGATACGGCGGCCCGTTACAACCTCGAGATCGCCTGCCTGTCCTGCCACGGGAACCCCGTCCACCCGCAAAAGGAACTTGCGGACTCCTTTCACAGGGACTATGTCGATACGGTGCTTCTGGCTGAAAAGCTGGGAGTCAACCGGGTGGTCACCTTCTCGGGCTGTCCCGGCGACCATCCCGGCGCCCGGTATCCCAACTGGGTGACCTGCCCCTGGCCGGACGACTTCGGCAAGATTCTCGAATACCAGTGGAACGACGTCCTCGTCCCGTACTGGGACAAGACCGCCGCGTTCAGCCTGGAGCATGGCGTGAACAAGATCGCGCTGGAAATGCATCCGGGATTCTGCGTCTACAACCCCGAGACCCTGCTCAAGCTGCGCGCGGCGACCAGCACGGCGGTGGGCGCGAACCTGGATCCCAGCCACCTGTTCTGGCAGGGCATCGATCCGGTCGCGGCCATCCGCTATCTCGGTGACGCCATCCATTATTTCCATGCCAAGGACACCCGGATCGACGAGATCAATTCCGCGGCCAACGGCGTACTGGACACAAAGCATTACAGCGACGAGATCCACCGCGGATGGCTGTTCCGCACGATCGGCTACGGCCATGGGTTCCAGGTCTGGAACGACATTTTCAGCAACCTCCGGATGGTCGGCTACGACGATGTCGTCAGCATCGAGCACGAAGACAGCCTGATGTCTGTGAACGAAGGACTGCAGAAGGCCATCGCCTTCCTGAAGCAGGCGATGCCTTTTGAGAAAACCGGCGGCATGTGGTGGGCCTGAAGGGCCCGACGAGGAGGATGACCATGGAGAAAAAACCAGCGATCCAAGTCGGCATGGTCGGGTATAAGTTCATGGGAAAGGCCCACAGCAACGCATTCCGCAAGGTGGGCATGTTCTTCGACCTGGACCGTGAGATCCGGATGAAGGCGATCTGCGGCCGAGACGAGACCTGGGTCCGCCAGGCGGCGGACAAGTTCGGCTGGGAAGGCATCGAGACGGACTGGCGTAAACTGGTCTGCAGGGATGACATCGACCTGATCGACATCACGACCCCGAGCAACTTCCACAAGGAAATCGCGATCGCCGCCGCGGAGAACGGCAAGGCCGTTTTTTGTGAAAAGCCGCTGGCGCTGAACCTCGCGGACGCGAGGGAGATCCTGGCGGCGGTCCGTAAAACGGGTGTCAAGAACCAGATCGGCTTCAACTACCGTTTCTGCCCGGCGATCCGTCTCGCGAAACAGATGATCGACGACGGCCGCCTCGGCAAGATTTTCCATTTCCGCGGGATGTACCTGCAGGATTTCGTCATCGATCCGGAATTTCCGCGCGTCTGGCGCCTCGAGAAGAAGGTCGCGGGCTCGGGCTCCCTCGGTGATCTCGGCGCCCACGTCGTCGACCTGGCCCGCTACCTCGTCGGCGACTTCACCCAGGTGATCGGCCACAGCAAGACCTTCATCAAGGAACGGCCGCTGGTCGAGCGCATGGTCGGACTGTCCGGCAGGGCGGACGCGGCCGCTCCGCGCGGCATTGTCGACGTGGACGACGCGACCCTGTTCCTGGGCGAATTTGTAAACGGCGCGCTGTGCACCATTGAAGCCACCCGGTTCGCGCAGGGCCACAAGAACGACCTGTCGTTCGAGATCAACGGCGAAAAGGGGAGCATCCGGTTCTTCCTGCCGCGGCTCAACGAACTGGAGTTCTTCGACACCACCGCCGACGTCGGATTGCAGGGCTTCACCGTCATACAGGTTTCCGAAGGAAGCCATCCCTATTGGGGAAACTGGTGGCCGGCGGGACATGTCATCGGTTACGAGCACACCTTTGTGCACGAGATGTACGAGTTTGCCCAGGCGATATCGAGGGACACCGCGACATCGCCGGACTTTGAGGACGGTATGAAATGCTCGCAGGTGCTGGAGGCCGTCGACAAGTCCATTGAGGAACGCCAGTGGGTAAGGATCGACTCGATCTGACGCGGCCTGCCATTTCCGAAGGGCCCATGGACAGCCAGCCGGACGACGCCGAAGGGAAACCTTCCAGTCCGGCTGGACCGCTGGAGAACGATCTTGTGCTGCGCGGACCGCTGGGGCCGGAATATGCTGTTGCGGTCTCCGCCCTGGTCCGCAGGGTTTTCCTGCGTTTCGAGGCTCCGGAGTATCCGCAGGAGGGCGTGGATACGTTCTTCGTCTTTACCGATCCTGAGTTCCTGGCGTTTTCGATCCGGTCCGGCATGCTGACTGTATGCGGATGTTTCGACCGGAACCAGCTGGTCGGTGTCGTTGCCCTGCGCGACCGGACGCATGTCTCGCTGCTGTTTGTGGAATCCACGAGGCATCGGCGCGGGATCGGAACCGCGCTGATGGAGTGGGCTTTCCGGTACGCGGGTCCCCGGGATTCCGCGTACCCCGTCATGACCGTCAATTCTTCCCCTTACGCCAGGGGTTTTTACGAGCGGATCGGTTTCTCGGCGATCGGGCAGGAACAGCGGAAGGACGGCATCCGGTTCATCCCCATGGCCCGAAAGTTTGACGTTTGACACTCCATCGGGCTTGTACTATAATTCGTCAACAAATGAATAGTAAAGACGATGACCGGAACAGTAGGCATCCGTAGCTTTTTCAGAGAACGCGGGCAGGTGGGAGCGCGGGAAGGACGGACAGCCAAAGATCATCCGCGAGTCGGCCGACGAGACCCGGGCGGCTGTGGCACAGGCCGCGGCGCCAGGGAGTAGGAAGGCCCGGTCATACCCTGCGGGGCTGTACCGTTATCATGGACGAGCCGGCCGGTATGGCCGGATTTCGGGTGGCATCGCGTCGACTGGCGCCCCGATCCAGGGGCGTCTTTTTTTGTCTCACGACAACGATTGGAGGAAAACCATGTATCGACCAGTAGCGACCGACATGGCCTTTGGAGAACGGGAAAAGGAAGTCCTGGCGTTTTGGAAAGAACACCGGATCTTTGAGAAATCCATGAGCAAGAGGGAAGGCGCGCCGGAATTCACGTTCTACGACGGACCCCCGACGGCCAACGGCAAGCCGCACATCGGCCATATCCTCACGCGTTGCATCAAGGACATCATCCCGCGATACAAAACGATGAAGGGATACCATGTCCTGCGCAAGGCCGGATGGGACACCCATGGCCTGCCGGTCGAGCTCGAGGTCGAAAAGGCGCTCGGCATCAACGGGAAACCGCAGATCGAGGCCTACGGGGTCGAGGCGTTCAACCGGCGCTGCAAGGAAAGCGTATGGAAATACAAGGGCGAGTGGGAGCGCATGTCGGACCGCGTCGGTTTCTGGGCTGATATGGAACACCCTTATATCACTTATGAAAACGACTATATCGAGTCGGAATGGTGGGCGCTGCGGAAAATCTGGGACAAAGGCCTGCTGTACAAGGGGTACAAGGTTGTCCCGTATTGCCCGCGCTGCGGAACGGCGCTGTCCAGCCACGAGGTTGCGCAAGGGTACAAGGACGTCAAGGAGACGTCTGTCTTTGTCCGCTTCCGGGTGGAAAGCGAGCCGGACACCTGGTTCGCCGCCTGGACCACGACCCCCTGGACCCTCCCGTCCAACGTCGCGCTCTGCGTCAACGCCGACGAGGAATACGCGCTGGCGGAGATGCCTGCGGACCTCGACGGCACAGAGAAGCCTGTCCGTTACTACCTGGCATCCGTGCTGGTTTCCGCCGTACTGGGCGAGAACACCAGGATTCTCCGTACGTTCCGCGGATCCGAACTGGTCGGAAAGCGGTACGAGCCCTTGCTGCCTTACGCGAACGCGACGGTGGAGGCTTCGGGCAAAAAGGCCTTCTTCATCGCTTCCGACCCTTATGTCACGTTGACCGACGGTACCGGCATCGTCCATATCGCGCCCGCTTTCGGCGAAGACGACGCGCGTGTCGGCCGTGACAACGACCTGCCGTTCGTCCAACTGGTCCGGGAAGACGGCACGATGCCCGAAGCCGTCACAGACTTTGCGGGCCTGTTCTGCAAAGACGCCGATGCCGGAATCGTGAAAAAACTGTCCGCGGAAGGCAAGCTGATGAAGCGTATGCCGTACGAGCACAGCTATCCGTTCTGCTGGCGATGCGACACTCCGCTGATCTATTATGCACGGCATTCCTGGTTCATCCGGATGACCGAGGTCCGCGACCGGCTCGTGGCCAACAACAACACGGTCGCCTGGTACCCGGAGTCGATCGGGGAGGGCCGGTTTGGAAACTGGCTGGAGAATGTCATCGACTGGGGCGTGTCCCGGGAACGGTACTGGGGCACCCCGCTGCCGATCTGGCAGTGTTCCGACTGCGGACACCGGCACCTGGTGGGAAGTGTGGAGGAGCTCCGCAGCATGTCGCCGGATTGTCCGGACAGCCTCGAACTCCACAAACCGTACATCGACCAGGTCCACCTGACCTGTCCGTCCTGCGGAAAGAGCATGACGCGGGTACCCGAAGTCATCGACTGCTGGTTCGACGCCGGCTCGATGCCGTTCGCGCAATGGCACTACCCCTTCGAGAACCAGGACATGTTCGACCGCCAGTTTCCGGCGGACTTCATCTCGGAAGCCCTGGACCAGACCCGCGGGTGGTTCTATACCCTCATGGCCATCTCGACTCTCCTGTTCGACGAGTCCCCGTTCCGCAACGTCATCGTCATGGGCCTTGTCCAGGACAAGGAAGGCCAGAAGATGTCCAAACACAAAGGGAATGTCGTGGATCCCTGGGCGGTGCTCGACAAGCAGGGCGCCGACGCGGTCCGCTGGTATTTCTATACAAACAGCGCGCCGTGGCTGCCAAGCCGGTATTCCGACGAAGCGGTCAGCGAAGGCCAGAGGCGGTTCATGGGCACACTGTGGAACACCTACGCCTTCTATGTCATGTATGCGAACATCGACGGGTTCGATCCGTCCGCCCACAATCTGGACGCCGGGAGCCTGCCGGCGATCGACCGCTGGGTCCTGTCCCGTCTGCATACGCTCATCGCGCTGGTCGAGGGAAAACTGGACAACTATGACATCACCGGATCGGCCAGGGCGATCGGCGATTTTGTCGACGAACTGTCCAACTGGTATGTCCGCAGGAACCGTGAACGGTTCTGGCAGCCCGGCATGCCCAAGGACAAGGCCGACGCTTTCATGACCCTGTACACGGTTCTGGAGGCGATTTCCCGGCTGATCGCGCCCTACGTCCCGTTCCTGGCGGAATCCATCTACCGGAACCTGACGTCGGCTGTGGGCGGCGATGGCGTGGAATCCGTCCATCTGTGCGATTTCCCCGTTTCGGATCCCGCCTGCATCGACCTGGCTCTCGAGAAGCGGATGAGCGAGGTGCTTGCGATCGTCACACTCGGCCGCGCCGCCCGCAACGCCTGCGCGATCAAGACCCGCCAGCCCCTGAGCCGCATGATCGTGGTCGGCAGCGACGAGAAATCCCTGCCGGAAGAATACCTCCTGCTCATCGCGGACGAACTCAACATCCGCGCCTTTGAAACCGCGGACGACGCGTCCGCGCTGCTGGACTACCGGTTCAAGCCGCAGCTGAGGACGCTCGGCAAAAAGCTGGGAGCCCTGCTGCCCCAGGTCGGGCCTGCCCTGGCCGGCCTTTCCGGGCGCGAGGCGATGGCGGCGGTCGAGCGGGATGGATCCCTTGCGATCGAGGTCGGCGGCAGGACGGTTGTCCTCGACAAGGAAGACCTGATCATCGAGACGGTTCAGCCGGAAGGGCTGTCCACGCTCAGCGACGGCCGTTTCACGGTCGCCCTCGACACGACCCTCACTCCCGAACTGGTGGAGGAGGGAATGGTCCGTGAAATCGTCAGCAAGATCCAGACCATGCGCAAGGAGTCCGGCTTCGAGGTGATGGACCGGATCACCGTGCGTTATAATGGGAACGCGGCAATCGAGACCATCGTTTCCGCGAACTGGCCGCGAATCGCGGAGGAAGTCCTCGCCGACCGCATCGACGCGGTTGAAGGCATCGTTGCGAACGGCCGCGACTGGATTATCAACGGCGAACCCATGACCATCTCGGTAGAGAAAAAGGGAACATGACCATGACGGACCTCGAGGAGAAAACCCGGACCGGCCACCTGAAGATCGGCGGCTGCGACGCGCTGGATCTGGCGTCCCGCTTCGGCACGCCGCTCCATGTCCTGGACGACGGCGCGATCCGGGCGGCCTGCCGCGGTTTCCGGGCGGCCGCAACCGCCCATTTCGGACCTGCCGCCCGCGTCGTCTATGCCTCCAAGGCCCATTGCACCGCCGCCGTCCTGCGAATCGTCGCGACGGAGGGACTGGGGGTCGATGTCGTTTCCGGCGGGGAGCTGTACACCGCCCTGTACGCTGGCGTGGATCCAGGCACCATCCTGTTCCACGGAAACAACAAGACACCCGACGAGCTGGACGAAGCCATTTCGGCCGGTGTCGGGCGGATCGTCGTGGACAATGCCGAGGAACTGTCCCGCCTATCCACCCGGTGCGCCGCCAAGGGGATCACGGCGGACATCCTGCTGCGGATCAAGCCGGGGGTGTCGGCACATACCCATGAATTCATCCGCACCGGCAGCATCGATTCCAAATTCGGGCTTGCGCTGGAGACCGGCGAGGCGGAGCGCGTCCTGATCGATGCGCTGGCCATGCCGGGCATCCGCGTCCGCGGAGTCCACTGCCATATCGGATCCCAGATTTTCGGCTCGGACTCCTTTGTCGAGGCCGCACGCGTCATGACGAGCTTCATGGCGGACATCGCCGACCGGACCGGGCACCGGATGGACGAGCTCAACCTCGGCGGCGGATTCGGCATCCGGTATGTGGCGTCCGACACGCCGTCGACTCCGGACCGCCTCCTGAAGCCGGTCGCCGCCATGATCCGTCAGGTCTGCGCGGACCGGTCGTTTCCGTTTCCCGCGGTTTGCCTGGAACCGGGACGGTCCATCGTCGCCCCGGCGGGTGCCACGCTGTACACGGTCGGGTCGATCAAGGAAATTCCGGGCGTCCGGACCTATGTCGCGATCGACGGCGGGATGTTTGAAAACCCGCGTTACGCGCTGTACAAGGCAGCCTACGACATCGTCCGCGCCGACGATCCGGAAGCGCCCCGCGTGGAACCCGTGACGATCGCCGGCAAGTGCTGCGAGTCCGGAGACCTGATCCAGGAGCACATCCTAATGCCGACGATCCGGACGGGAGACATCCTGGCTGTTCTGGCCACCGGCGCGTACAATTACTCCATGGCCAGCAACTACAACCGAAACCGCCGGCCTGCCGTTGTCCTCTGTCGCGACGGCAAGGCGCAGGAAATCGTCCGCAGGGAGTCCTACGAGGACCTCGTGCGCAACGATCTCATACCGGAAGGACTCTGATATGACCGCAATCGCCTCCAGTCTTTTTGGAAACCTGTCGATCGACCCGGCCAGTCTGGCGATCACCGTCTTCGTGCTGTGCCTGTCGCTCTCGTTCCATGAATTCTCGCACGCCTGGATGGCCAACCGGCTGGGCGACGACACCGCAGCCCTGCAGGGTCGGCTGACGCTCAACCCTCTCCGGCACCTCGACCCCGTCGGCACGCTTCTGTTCCTGTTCGCCGGCATCGGCTGGGCCAAGCCGGTCCCGATCAACCCGACGCGGTTTTCCCGTGAAGTCAACATGAAGACCGGGATCATGAAGGTCAGTCTGGCCGGGCCCGTGTCCAACCTCATTCTGGCGACGGTTTCCTGCTTCCTGCTTTTCGTCGTGGTGACAATCGAGA
>CAZNGQ010000102.1:0-9384 GCA_964572095.1 uncultured Oscillospiraceae bacterium | reverse complement strand
AAACGATTGAATCGATTTTGTTTTTGTCCTGTCAACTTGACAGGGAGCAGGTCACCTTCGATCCGGACGGTCTCTTCTGGTCGGAGTGACCTGGCCTGGCTCAACATAGTTGAGCCCGCAGTTCCTCGAACACTCGGAACTGCTCTCATTTCCCTATCTCGAAGAGGCCGCTGGCTCAAGTCCAAATCTAGTTTATACAAAGAGACCGTCCGGATCTTTCGATCCGGACGGTCTCTTCTGGTCGGAGTGACCTGGCCTGGCTCAGTAAACTGAGCCCACAATTCCTCGAACACTCGGAACTGCTCTCATTTCCCTATCTCGAAGAGGCCGCTGGCTCAAGTCCAAATCTAGTTTATACAAAGAGACCGTCCGGATCTTTCGATCCGGACGGTCTCTTCTGGTCGGAGTGACTGGACTTGAACCAGCGGCCTCTTGGTCCCGAACCAAGCGCTCTACCACCTGAGCCACACCCCGTTGACAGCATCAACGATTGTATAAAATTCGAACGTCAGTGTCAAGGTGACATTGCCGAATCCGCCGTATTTGCAGGAATTATCCCGGTTCTGCCAAAACAGCCGCAATGTACTGGACGATCGAGAGGTTTTGCAGCAAGGGATTGGACAGGATATCGGCGGGAGATGCCGAATTTGCCTGGTCCTGCGAATTCACCCTGCCAAGATACTCTGAGGATAGGACGCCCTCCCATCCCTCGGCCACCAGTTTCCTGATGATTATTTCGTATGGGACAGTACCCTTGTGCCAAAGGGTCTTCCCCACGCCCATCGCAGATTGCTTGATGTGCATATGCGAGGCATGCGCATGCAGCGGGTAGACCTCTTCCACGGATATCCCCTGGGCATGGAAATGGGAGTAATCCAGCGTGTACTTCAACCCCGGCACTTCCTCGGCCATTCGCATCGCCGACGCCGGTTTCTCCAGCAACGATCCGCGATGTGGTTCTACCGTGAAACCGACACCGGATTCCCGTGCAATGTCAGCCATGGTCTGGAGGGTCGCCCAGGCACGCTCCCAGTCTCCTCCTGAACCGGTCTCGGATCCTGGAACGCCCATGACATGATGGAATCCGGCAGCCGCCGCAAATCGGGCGATCGCCCGGAAGGCAGCGATCGCCCCCTCCCGGCGCGCCGCATCCGGCTCGGTCGGTGTCACTACGCCTTGCCAGGGAATCGAGCACATGAACAATTCAACCGGTTCCAGTCCGTAGTCCGACAAGCGGTCACGCAGTTTCAATCCGTGATGTGTCGGGTCCCCGACAAGAACATCCAAACCGCCGGATTCCCGGATCACGTCGTCCAGTCCGATGCTGACGGGCCGGATCCCGGCATACACCGCCATCCGGCAGGCCATATCCAGATCCATGCCGCCCAGCCCGAACAGGCATATGCCGGCCCGCATGCCACGGTTCATGACAGGCGCACTTCCATGCCGTCCTGAGCGGCAGAGGCATAAATGCTGTCCACCATGCCCATGAGGTTCACAGCCCGGTCCAGGCCGGGTGCGAAATCCGTCTTTCCGGCGACACATCGGAAAAAATTCCGGAATGCTCCGGTGTGTGCACGTTCCGAGTGCGCGGGACCCGGTAGGACCGGCTGCAGATCGACCAGCGTACCATCCGGAGATTGACTGTACAGGCTGACTGTCCCAGCGCCGGGACCCGCAAAGCGAAGGACCGCGCCAGCTTTGGTGCCGTAGACTTTAACAACGGTTTCGTCCGGCATGTTCACACCGACCATCTCGCGAAGGGACAAGATGCCGCCGCCTTTTATACGGAACAGGGCGACCACGGAATCCTCGATATCCACCGGAGCGGAAGCAACGGCGGGCAGCCCGGACACGGATTGTTCCGCGACATCCATTACGATGTAGGACTGGCGGCCTCCGGCAGGTTCATCCAATCCGGCGAAATGGGAAAACGTCCTTGCCGAAACCGACTGGACCACGGGATTGGACAGCAGATACAGCGCCAGGTCCATCCGGTGGGGGGAGGAATCCATCACGACCCCGCCGCCGGCGATCGCTTTGCTCCGGTGCCAGCCTTTCCGGTAGAATCGGCGGATCGTCTTGTGGCACTCCACCACATAGATCTCCCCCATCTCGCCACGGTCGATCATCCCTTTTACGAACTGGACCGAGGGGTGAAAGACCTGGTTCGTTCCGGTTATTAGCGGCAGGCCGCGCGTCCTCGCCGCGTCCGCCATCAACCGCATTTCCGACTGGTTCATGGCTGGTGGCTTCTCAAGGTAGACCGGGAATCCGGCATCCAATGCCGCCATCACCTCGGAAAAATGAGAAACCGGAGGCGTGCAGATGTCGATCACGTCGACTGCCCCGGAACAGAGCATTTCCATGCTGGAATGGAAAGCGAGCGGGACGCCCAATGCCTGCGCATGCCGCTGTGCCCTGCCGGGCACGATATCTGCCAGCGCGGCGACTACGCCTCCCGCTTCCCGGATCGCCTGGACATGGCCGTCGACCGCAATGCGTCCGGTACCCAGGATACCGACGCGGATCGGGGTGCTGCCGTCCGTCATTTTGGTATCGCCTCCGGATGCAGGTTTCTATACACAACCCAACGGTAGTCAAGCAGGCCATCGCTCATCGGCTCGCCAGGATCGACCAGCTGCCAGCCCTCTTCCGCGTCCAGATCGGGGATAAAGGTATCCGCGCCGAATGATCCCTCTACCCGGGTTACATAAGCCAGGTCGCAATACGGCAGGAACTGCCGGTAGACGCTTTCTCCTCCCAGCAGGAATACCTCCCCGGGAGGAGTTGCGCGGATTGTGCGGAACAGGTCATCGGCGGAACGGCAGACGTGGATTCCGGCGGCCGGAACGGTTCCGGCATGCGTCATTACAATATTGACTCGCTCCGGCAGCGGCTTCCCATCCGGGAAGGTTTCCATCGTCTTGCGTCCGAACACGATGGTTTTTCCGACGGTCAGGCACTTCAGACGCTTCATGTCCTCACGGATCCGGAACAGGAGGCGTCCATCCTTGCCGATGCCCCAGTCCCGGTCGACAGCGACGATCAGATTCATCGGCTTCCCTCCTTGGCGCAGGTCGTGGTCACGGATCAGACCGCCATCGGAATCCTGCCGATGCCGGTGCCGTGCTCATAGTTTTCGAGTTCGAAACTGTCGGGGGTGAACCCATAGAAACCGGCGTCCCCGGGTTCGCGGATGTGCAGGACGGGCGCGTCGAAGCCCTGACGGCCGAGCAGCTCCCGAACAATCGGGATATGGCGGTCGTAGATGTGGGCGTCCGCGATGACATGGATGAACTCACCGGCCTGCAGTCCTGTCGCCATTGCGAACATGTGGATCAGCGCGGAATACTGCACGACATTCCAGTTGTTGGCCGCAAGCATGTCCTGGGAACGTTGGTTCAGAATGGCGTTCAACCGGTTTCCGGTCACGTTGAAGGTCATGCTGTATGCGCATGGATAGAGGTTCATCTCGTGCAGGTCCTCGAAATTGTACATGCTTGTCAGGATGCGGCGGCTATACGGATTGTTTTTCAAGTCGAAAAGGACACGGTCGACCTGATCGAACAGGCCTTCCTTGAACTGGTATTTTTTACCGAGCTGGTAGCCGTACGCCTTGCCGATGGAACCGTCCGCGTCGGCCCAGCTGTCCCAGATATGGCTGCCCAGGTCGTGGATGTTGCTGGACTTTCTCTGCCAGATCCACAGCACTTCGTCGATTGCGGCCCGGTAGTTGATGGGGCGGATCGTCAGGATCGGAAACTCCGCGGCGAGGTCGTATCGGTTGACCAGCCCGAAAAGCTTATACGTATGGGCGGGGATCCCGTCCTCCCAGACCGGCCTCACCTTTTCGTTTTCTGTTGAGACACCATGCTCGAGGATCTGGCGGCAGTTCTCGATGAAAATCCGGTCGGCCTGGCTCATGGCAGCCTCCTATCCGATGACGCGTTCCGCGGTTTCACGGACCAGTCGCCCGATGACTTCGTCGGCGGGTACCGCTCCCTGGTCGCCGGCTGCACGCGCTCGAAGCGCGACGGCACCGCTCTCGATCTCCTTGTCGCCCAGGACAAGCATGTAGGGGATCTTATCGACCTGGGCTTCGCGAATCTTTTTGCCGATTTTCTCGTCACGGGTGTCCACGGTGACACGCAGCCCCTGCGCAGCCATCCGGGCACGCAGCTGTTCCGCCGCCTCGAGGTGACGCTCCGCAATCGGCAGGATCCGCGCCTGCTCGGGTGCGATCCACAGCGGCATGGCGCCGCCGAATTTCTCCAGCACAAGCGCGAGGGTGCGTTCGTAACAGCCGATGGACGTCCGGTGGATGATGGTCGGGTGTTTGCGGGAACCGTCGCGGTCCGTATACTCCATGCCGAAGCGCTGGGCGAGCTGGAAGTCGATCTGGATCGTGATCAACGTGTCTTCTTTGCCGAAGACATTGCGGATCTGGATGTCCAGCTTGGGTCCATAAAACGCCGCTTCGCCGTCCGCGGCATGGTAGTCGAGCCCCATGCCGTCGAGGATGCGCTGCATCGTATCCTGCGCGTTTTCCCAGTCCTCGGCGGACCCGATGTATTTTTCCCGGTCGTTCGGATCCCACTTGGAGAACCGGTAGCTGACATCCTCGAGCAGTCCGACCGCCTCGAGCATATAGTTGGCCAGGTCGAGACAACCGCGGAACTCGGCCTCGACCTGCTCCGGGGTGACCATCAGGTGGGCTTCCGAAATCGTGAACTGACGGATACGGATCAATCCGTGCATTTCACCGGACGACTCGTTGCGGAACAGGGTGGATGTCTCGTTGTAGCGAAGCGGCAGGTCGCGATAACTGCGGGTACGCGTCAGGTAGGCCTGGAACTGGAACGGGCAGGTCATCGGGCGCAGAGCCAGGACCTCCTGCTCCGCCTCCTTCTCCGGGTCGCCCAGGATGAACATGCCGTCGCGGTAATGGTCCCAATGACCCGAGATCTTGTACAGGTCCGACTTGGCCATGAACGGGGTCTTGGTAAGGAGATAGCCGCGGCGCTCCTCCTCGTCCTCGACAAAGCGGGACAGGATCTGCATGACCTTGGCGCCCTTGGGAAGCAGGATTGGCAGCCCCTGGCCGATATAGTCGACCGTCGTGAAGTATTCAAGTTCGCGCCCGATCTTGTTGTGATCCCGCTTGCGCGCTTCCTCCAGCGCGTCAAGGTAGGCCTTGAGCGCGCCCTTGTCCGGAAAGCTGGTGCCGTAGATCCGCTGGAGCATCTTGTTCTTCTCATTGCCGCGCCAGTAGGCGCCCGCGGTCTGGAGCAGCCGGAACGCGCGTACTTCGCCGGTGTTCTCCAGGTGCGGCCCGGCGCACAGGTCGACGAATTCGCCTTGGCGATAGAAGGACAGCGCCGCATCCTCGGGAAGGTCGTTGATCAGCTCGACCTTGTAACGCTCGCCGCGGTCCGCCATCAGCTGCAACGCCTCCACCCTGGGCAGTTCGAACCGCTCGACAGGCAGGCGCTCCCGGACGATCTTTTCCATCTCGTCCTCGATGCGCTTGAGGTCGTCGGGACCGAAAGGCTCCTCGCGGTCGAAATCATAATAAAAACCGCTCTCGATGGCCGGTCCGATCGCCAGCATTGTATCGGGGTACAGCCGTTTGACGGCGTGTGCCATGATATGGGAGCTCGTATGCCGATACGTGTCGCGGTAAACTTTGTCTTCGTCAAAACGTGCCATGTTTCTGCACCGTCCATTTCTCTGATCCCGTGTTTTGGGAGTTAATTATAGACCAGTTGGCGATACGATTTCAAATCACGTCGTGATCGCGGCTTTGATCGCGTCGAATCGGGTCTGTTTGATTCCGGCAACGTTCATGATCTCCTCGATCGAACGGAACGGACCGTTTTCCGTGCGGAAGGCGATGATCGCCTGTGCCGTCGACGGGCCAATGCCGGCCAGCGTCTCCAACTCCGTCGCCCCTGCCGTGTTGATGTTCACTTTCCCCTGCCCGGCCGATCCCTCGGACAGGACATCGTCGTTCAGAACGGACGATCCGCCCGCCTCCTCGACCGAAGCGATCCGCAGAAGCCGGCTGTCCTCGATCCGGTAGACGAGGTTGATCCGGTCCGCGGCGGCCTGCGGCGTCAACCCGCCGGCAAGCTCGACCAGTTCATACAGATAGGTGCCGGGAATCACCTCGTAGATGCCTGGCCGCGCGACCGCTCCGACCAGATAGACCGGTATCCGGTCCGCTTCCGAAGTCTCGGCAGTCGCATTCATGGCGGTCGATCCGGACGAACCGTGCGTCAGGATCGTCACAGCGGGACGAGCAGCCGGAAGCCCGCTGAACACGAGCGTGCCCAGCGATACCGCCGCGAGCAGGAGCAGCAAGGCGATGGCGACAGGACGGATCCGATCCGCTTCCGGCATGATTCCCTCCGATGGTCGTCGGTCAGCCAATCATACCGGGAACCGGACGGGCTCGGAAACGGATGCACTCGACAAAACAGCCCTCAATCGTCACGGGCGGATGTGCCGGATGTCAGCGTTTGCGGCCTTCCCAAAGTTTTTCGAGACTGTAGTATCCACGATCCTCTTCATGAAAGACATGGACAACGATATCCAGATAGTCCAGCAAGATCCATCGGCCGCCTTCGTATCCTTCGATATGGTCGGGCACGACGCCATAGAGCGTTTTCATCTGCAGCTGCAATTCGTCGGCAAGCGCGCGGATGTGCGGCATGGAACCGCCCGTTGCGATGACGAAGTAATCGGCCAGCGTGGTCTTGCCTTCGAGGGAAATCGCTTCGATGTCACGTCCCTTTTTGTCCTCCAGAATGGCCTTCATGGCTTCAACTTTCTCGTTAATGGTCAATTCGGGTTCTCCTTTCCAAATCATGGATGGCGGCAAGGGTGTCGGGATGGGCCTGTTTTCCCTTGCCAGTCAGGAATTCGTCGAAAATCGTCGCGGATTCGAGAAACGCGTTCTCCAGGTTCTCCTCCGCCATCTTCAGGATCCGTTCGGCCTCGGGATAATGACGCGAAGGTTCGCCCTTGTCCGCCAGATATACGATCAGATCCAGTTTGGACATGCCGGCATGTCCGGTCGAGTGATATCGGATGGCGTCCAGCACGACGGGATCATCGATACGGAATGCCTCCTGTGCCAGTGCGGCCCCCGCAGGGCCGTGATAAAGCCGGGGTTCGGCCAAAGTCGCCGCATCCGACGGATCCACGTAGACGCGGGCCTTCCCGCTGGGGAGGGTTTTCGCGCAGTCGTGCACCAGGCCGGCCAACGCGGCCGGAAAGACATCCAGGCCGTTGACTTTCGCCAGATGCGCGGCGGTCGTCATGGTCAGCAGGGAGTGTTTCAAACGGTAGCCGTCAAGAAACCCCAACAGGATACGGTCCGTTTCCCTGAGTCGCTCCAGCTCGGATGCAGACAGGGAATCCAGCGGATCGTCGGGAGTGTACAACCCGGACTCCCTGATGAAACCGGCGACTGCGGCGGGAACCATCCGGTCGATGTCCAGTCCCCGGGCCGCCGCGTTCCGGATATCCGTCGAGGAGACATCGATCTGTTCCGCTTCGAAAAAACGGATCCGGGCGCCATATTGGTCCCGAAGGAATTCTGCGCGCGCTTCGAAAGCCGTTCGGTCATGTCCCGGCCTCAGACTGGCCAGAATCGCGGTCTCCCGCATGATGTTTTCGGGAAAACGCCACTTGAGGATGTCAAAAAGGATATCCGCGCCGCAGACCAGAAACAGCTCGTCTTCCGGATCCAGCCGCAGTTTCAGCTCGCGGATCGTGTCGATGGTATAGGATCCGCCGTCTCGGAGCACCTCGGTCTTGGAGACCTCGATCCGCTTGTTCTCACTAAAGGCCAGCCGGCACATCGTGTACCGCAACCCCGCGCTGGTCACGCGATCCACCGGTTTATGCACCGTCGATCCGGCCGGGATGAGGATCAAACGGTCCAGTCCCCCGTCGCGTAGGCTGGCTTCGGCCATGGCCACGTGGCCGTTGTGAACCGGATCGAAGGTGCCGCCGAAAAACCCGACGTTCATCGGGAGCCCGTCGGCGGGTTCGTGGTCGTCCGCCCGATATCGGTCCTGTAATGCATGTCCGTGAAACGGATCACGGCGACATCCGCATAGGCGGCCTTGATTGCGCCGTCCAGCGTATCCGAAACCGAAGTCACCCCCAGGACGCGTCCGCCGTTCGTCACGATCTGGTTATCCACCCGTCTCGTTCCGGCGTGGAAGACAAGCCCTTTTACATCTGGCAATCCTTCTATGGGATAGCCCTTCGCATATTTGGCTGGATATCCTCCTGACGCCATGACGACACAACATGAGGCCTTTTGTTCCCATTCTATGGGCAATGTATCCAACTTCTCGTCGATAACGGCATCGACGATGTCCAGGAAGTCCGTACGCAGGAGCGGGAGTACCGCCTGCGTCTCGGGGTCGCCGAAACGGGCGTTGTACTCGATGACTTTCGCTCCTTGCGACGTGAGCATCAGGCCGAAATAGAGGACACCCTTGAACGGACGTCCTTCCGCCCGCATGGCGTCCACGGTCGGTCGGAAAATGCGGTCCATCCACAGCGCTTCTTCCTCCGCGGTGGCCACGTAGCCCGGAACGACCGCACCCATACCCCCCGTATTGAGGCCCTGGTCGTTGTCGAAAGCGCGTTTGTGGTCCCTGGAGTTGGGCATGGGAACGATCGTCCTGCCGTCGGTAAACGCAAGAACGGTGAGTTCCGGACCGTACATGCATTCCTCGATGACGACCGTGCGGCCGGCGTCGCCGAATGTGCGGTCCTGCATCATCGCTTTAATGGCATCCCGGGCTTCTTCCCTGGTATTCGCGATGATGACGCCTTTGCCCAGTGCCAGCCCGTCCGCCTTGATCCAGATCGGCAGCGGCTGAACCTCGGCATAAGCCAAGGCCTTTTCGAGATCGGCAAACACCTCATAAGCGGCGGTCGGGATCCCGTAACGACGCATGAGATCCTTGGAGAACGCTTTACTGGCTTCGAGGAATGCCGCGTTCGCCCTGGGGCCGAACGTCCGGATTCCCGCTGCCTCCATACGGTCCACCATACCGAGGGCCAGCGGATCGTCGGGCGCGACAAAAACAAGATCGATCGACTCGCGCAGTGCGAACGCCACCATCGCGTCCAGGTCGGTCGCTGCGATATCGACGCACTCCGCCAGTTCCGCGATCCCGCCGTTCCCCGGCGCGCAATACAGCTTGCCGATCCGGGCGCTTTTGGAAAGGCTCCAGACGATCGCGTGTTCGCGGCCGCCGCCGCCGACAACAAAGACTCTCATCGTGTCTCTCTCCCCCGGTTCGCTGTCAATGGCGGAAATTGCGCATGCCGGTGAACTGCATCGCAATGCCA
>CAZNGQ010000101.1:0-9393 GCA_964572095.1 uncultured Oscillospiraceae bacterium | reverse complement strand
CGCTCATCCGGCAGCTCCGGAACGTCGACATGGTCTACCAGTACAACAAGATCACGAACCTGCGGATCGCGGCCGCACGCATGGACGGCATCGTGCTGCATCCGGGCGAGACGCTCAGTTTCTGGAAACGGGTCGGCCCGCCGGTCGCGCGCCAGGGCTTCATCCTCGGGTTCGAGCTGTATTGCGGATCCATGGTGCCGAGCATCGGCGGCGGACTTTGCCAGATCTCCAACCTGCTGTACTGGATGACGCTGCATACCGACCTGACGGTCGCCGAGCGGTACCGGCACTCCTTTGACGCTTTCCCGGACTCCAACCGCGTCATGCCGTTCGGCAGCGGCGCCACCTGCGTGTACCCGTATCGCGACCTCATGGTCCGGAACGACACGGACATCGACTACCAGCTGGTGCTCCGCGTCGGCGACGAGGACCTGGAGGGGGAGTGGCGGGCGACGCGTCCGCCGATGAACGTGTACCAGGTCGTCGAGCGCAACCATGAGATGCGGCGGGAGTACTGGGGCGGGTTCTCCCGCCACAACGAGCTGTTCCGGCTGCGCTACGATCCGGACGGGACGTATCTCGACGAGGAGTATGTCACGGAAAACCACGCGGTCATGATGTACGCCCCGTTCCTCGGGGAAGAGGATCCGGTCGGGGGGCCCGCCTCCGGATCCGCGGATCCTGCGCCGTAGCGGCAGCGCTACAGCAGCGACAGCAGGTAGCCGGCCACGCCGCCGCCCAGGATCAGCCAGGTCGAGTTCGTCTTGAACCGGATCAGCAGAAACAGGCTCGCCGCGAACAGGACACCGGCCGGGATGGTGACCAGGGTCGCCCGGCCCAGCAGCAGCGTGACCGACGCCATCAGGGCGATCGAGGCGGCATTGACGCCGTCCAGCACCTCCGACACCACCAGCGACCGGCGCATCCGGTCGATGAGCGGATGGAGCAGCAGGACCAGCAGGAACGAGGGGAGAAAGATTCCGACCGTCGCGAGCAGCGCGCCCGGCAGTCCCCGGATCAGATACCCGATGAACGTCGCGGTCGTGAAGACCGGACCGGGGGTGAGCTGCCCGACCGCGACCGCGTCGAGCAGCTCCTGGATGCTCAGCACCGCGCGCTGGTCGACGAATTCGGACCGGAGGAACGCCAGCAGCACATAACCGCTGCCATAGAGAACCGATCCGATTTTCAGGAACAACAGGAACAGCAGACCGAGCGACATCGGGTCGACCACCGAAAGGCGGATGCCGGAACGCCGCTTGCGCCATTTCCTCCAGCCTAGCAAAAGCACACCGGCCGCCAGCAGCAGCGGGATCTCCCGGACCCCAAGCAGCGAGGCGACCAGCACGACCGCCGCCACCACCGCGGCGTCGCGTTTCTTCAGGATCTGCCCGCCGAGCCGATACAATGCCTGGGCGACCACCGCGAGAATGACCGGTTTGACGCCCTCGAACACGTGCGCGACCGACGGGATCGAGCCGAACCGTACATAAATGTACGCCAGTGCCAGTACGATCGCCATTGCGGGGAGAATGAAACTCACCCCAGCCAGCAACAGCCCCAGCCGCCCGCCCCGCTCCAGACCGAGAAAGATCGCCATCTCGGTCGAGTTGGGACCGGGGATGAGGTTGGTAAAACCGAGCAGGTCGATGAATCTCTCCTTGGTGATCCATTTGCGCCGGACGACCACCTCGTCTTCCATCATGGCGATGTGGGCGGCCGGCCCTCCGAACGCGAAAAGACCGAGGCGCAGGAACACCTGGACGATCTCGAGCCGATGATTCGGCGGGGGTTGCTGATTGTCCATCCAGGTCCTCCTCTCTCGTGTCGATAGACAGCGAAGAGTCTTGTGATTATGATGATAGCATGCGATATCGAATTCCGATATCGGCATACGTTACAAGGAGAACATCATGGAAAGCCGGATTGTACGGAAAATGTTCCTCGGGTTCATCAATATCCACATCCTGCATCACGCGGACCGGGAACCGTTCTACGGCTCCTGGATGATCGGGGAGCTGGGCCATCATGGATACGCCATGAGCGCGGGCACGCTGTATCCGATCCTCCACGGACTACTGAAGGAAGGCCTGCTCGCCTGCGAGTCCCGGGTGGTCGAAGGCAAGGTCCGCAAGTACTACTCGGCCACGGATTCCGGCCGGGAGGTCCTGGCAAACACCCGCGCCCAGGCCTACGAGCTGTTCCGCGAAATCCGGGAGCCGGCGACCGCGGCGGAGACGGCCCGGTGAAGCGGTTCGGGCCGCCGGCCGGCAAGGAGACGCTGCCGGCCTACCTGTGGAAATACAAGCCGCAGTTCATCGTCTCGTCGATCGGCGGTATCCTCTACAATACCGTGATCGTCCTGAGCCCCATCCTGCTGGGCCGCCTGATCGACGCGGCCGGAGGCGGCACGGGGCAACAGGTCGTCCTGTCCGCGCTCTACTTTGTCGGGATCACCGCCTTTTTCCAGTCCGCCCGATACGTCAAGCGCTGGTTCATGCGCGACCAGTTCAACCGGGTCGCCTGCGACCTGCGCCAGACGTTCATGGAGCGCACGCTGGGTCGGCCGATGCCCGACCTCGAGAAAGAGACGGTCGGGGACCTCATGTCCCGCACGGTCGGGGACATCACGGTGGTTGTCGACACGGTCATGACCACGCTGAACGAGGGGTGGGACACCTGGCTGCTGATGGTTTCCTACTTTGTCGCCCTGCTGTTTATGGACTGGAAAATCACGCTGGTCGCTTCGATCATGGTGCCGGTGACGATCCTTTTAGCGGAAAACATGCGCCATGTGCTGTTCAAATATGCGATGAACGCCCGGAAAGCCGCGTCGGCCTCCAACAGCGGGCTGCAGCGCTACCTCGACGCCGCCGCCGTCCTCCGCCTGTTCGGGCGGGAGGAGGCCGAGGCGGAGGGGATCCGCGAGTCCTACGAGCGCCAGGCGCGGTTCACCATCAAGGAGATGCTGCTCCAGCAGGCCATGCTTCCGGTGTACGCCCTGATCGCCGGCCTCGGCATCGTGGCGGTCATCGCGCTGGGCGGTCGGGAAGTCGTCCGGGGCGACTGGACGATCGGCTCGTTCAACGCGTTTCTCGTGATGTTCATCGCGTTCTCCGGCCGGACGCGGGTCGCGGCCCGGGTGTTCAACCGGTGGCACGGGGCGCGGGCGGCGTGGAGCCGGATCAAGGAGAAGATCGGACAAGCCATGCCGGAACCGATCGGTGCGGAGACAGATGCAAAACCCGATTGTGACGAACTGAGAATCGAGGATCTGGGTTTCGGCTTCGGCGACCAGGAGTTTCTGGACGGCATCGGCCTGACCGCGCACAAGGGGCAGATCATCGGGATCACCGGCGCGGTCGGATCCGGCAAGAGCCTGTTGGCGCACTGCCTGACCGGGCTGTATCCCTATCGCGGGAGCATTACGCTGGACGGGCGCGAGCTGTCCGGCCTGCCGGAGGCCGAACGCCGGCGATTGATCGCCTACGCGGGGCACGAGCAGTTCCTGTTTTCCATGTCCATCCGCGAGAACATCCTGCTGGGCAGTGAAGGCGAAGGGACCGATGCCCGACTGGCCGACACGCTGGCGGCGACCTCCCTGCAGGACGACCTGGGTCGGTTCCCCCAGGGTCTCGAGACCTCGGTCGGCGAGAAGGGGGTGCGGGTCTCGGGAGGCCAGCGCCAGCGGATCGCCATGGCGCGGGCCGTGTACTCCGACGCACCCGTCCTGATCCTCGACGACCCGTTTTCCGCCGTCGACATCGCGACGGAGGACGCCATCATCGCCGGACTCCGGCAGCGGTACGCGGACCGCATCGTGCTGCTGTTCACGCATCGGCTGACCGCGTTCCGACAGGCCGACGCGGTGCTGGTTCTGGAAAAGGGCAGGGTCATCCAACGCGGGACCCATGAAAAACTGGCTGCGGAGACCGGGTTGTACCGCGATATCTACAGCGCCCAGGTGTTCCTGGAGGAGGCGGCCGATGCGTAAGCGGAGCGAGGACAACTTCCTGGGACGTGCGCTGGTCCAGACCCTGCGGCAGCGGTATGTGTACGCCGTGCTGATGCTGCTGGCGATCGGCGCCGGCGCCGTGGCCGCCACCGCCCCGTCGCGCGTGCTGCGCGGGATCATCGACGGCCCGCTGGCTTCGGGCGGCGCGGGGCTGTGGCATCAGGCTTTTCTGTATCTGGGGGCGCTGCTGGCGATCGGGCTCGCCGACCTGGTCCGCGAATACGGCGCCATGGTGTTCGGCCAGAGCATGCTGCTGCGCATCCGGACGCTGCTGCTGGAGCGGCTGCGCCGGTTGCCGATGGACTATTACCTCGATGTGCCGGTCGGCGAGACGATGACGCGTTTCAACGCCGACATCGACTCCATCAACAGCCTGTTCACCGCGGGACTCATCAGCGCGGCGGCGGACCTGCTCAAGATCGGCGGGCTCCTCCTCGCGCTGTTCGCGTTGTCGACCCCGCTCGGGTATATCGCGTTGGGATCGCTGCCGGTCGTCTACTTTATCTCCGATTACTTCCGGCGCAACATCTACCGCAGGCAGGTCGTTGTCCGGAAGCGCGTCTCCGACATCAACACCGGCATCCAGGAGATGTACGCCGGCATGAAGGTCATCAAGGTGTTCGGCCTCGAGCGGCGCTTCGCGGCGCGGTTCGAGCCGCTGCTGGAAAACCACCGGCTGGCGATGAACGCAAACAGCGTGTTCGACGCCTGGTTCCCCTGCATCCTGCAGACCGTCCGCGCGCTGGTGATCGCGCTGGTCCTCGTCGTCGGCGCGAAAAACAACACGACGCCCCTCGCGCTTGGCTTGTCGCTGGGGACGCTGGCCGCGGCGGCCGACCTGCTGATCCGGTTGTTCGACCCCATCGAGGCCGCCGCCGGCGAACTGCAGACGATCCAGCAGGCCATGGCGGGACTCGACCGCATCCGGAGCTTCTTCCGGCTGCCGACGCAGGAGACGGTCCGGGAAAACCCGGCGGATCCGGCTGTAGCTGTGGATTCATCCATTATCGTCGAAGGCGTCCGTTTCGCCTACAAAAACGGGGCAGACGTGCTTCACGATGCCTCCCTCCGCATCCCTGCGGGCACCAAGTCCGCCATCGCCGGCCGAACCGGATCGGGCAAGACCACGCTGATGAATCTCGTCGCAGGCCTGTATCCCCCCGTCGCGGGCACCATCCGCATCGGCGGACGGGATCCATATCAGCTGCCGCCGGCCGAGCGACGCCGGCTGGTCGGGATCGTTCCCCAGACGGTCGTCGTCTTTTACGGATCGGTCCTGGAAAACATCACGCTCCGGGATGACACGATCTCCCGCGGCCAGGTGGAGCGGACGCTGGCGACCGTCGGTCTGCTCGACGCCGTGCTCGGCCTGCCCGACGGCATGGACACGGTCATCGGGGAAGGCGCCGCAAAACTGTCCTATGGCCAGACGCAACTGCTTTCGCTGGCCCGCGCCCTGGTCACCGATCCGCCGCTGCTCCTGCTGGACGAACTGACCTCCGGACTGGACGCGCTGACCGAACGCAAGGTGCTGGACGCGATCCGCGCAGTCAGCGGCCGCAAGACCATCCTGACCATCAGCCACCGGCTGTCGGGCATCATCGACGCGGATACGGTCCATATCATGGAGCGGGGGCGGTTCATGGAAAGCGGTCGTCCGCAGGACCTCGCGAGGCAGGAGGGATGGTATTCCCGGTATAAGCGTCTGGAGGACTTGGGCTGGAAGATTTCCTGAACACTGTGAACGGCCCGCGCGTCTCGGTTATACTTTGTACAGATGGAACAATGGGGTGAGGGGAGAAGAACAATGGGATTTATCAACAGGGAAAAACGGAGCGCCAGGATCAGCCTGGCGGTCATGATCCTCGGTATCCTGGCCCTGGTGGTGCCATCTGCCATCCAGGCGGATATGATGCAATGGGGATTCGCGGTGTCCTTCCTTGGGGCGGTACTGGCGATCACCGCCTTTTTTGTATTCCTGATGTTCCGCGGCCGGGTCCGGGTCCGCGACCGGATGTTCGACCCGCGGAACATCCTGGCCCACTGGCAGTATGACAGGGAGTACTGGGTCCAGGTCGTCCGGGAGGAGCACGGGGACGTCGGTATCAGCAAGATCGCCGGGTTCGTGCTCGCCGGGGTTTTTCTGTTGATCGGCATCGTCGTGTTCGCGGCCGATCCGGATGACACCGGACTGTTTCTGGTGATCATGGGCGGTCTCGCCGTGTTGTTCGTGTTCGTCGGATTCCTGGCGGCCCGCGCGGCGAAAAGGAGGATCGATACGGCACTGCCCGAGGCGATCATCAGCCGGGAGGGGTTGTTGTTCAAAAACGTCCTATATACCTGGAACGCGCGCAAGATCGCGTATCTGGAGTCGGTCTGCTTTCATCCCACAGAGCCATCCATGCTGCTGTTTGTGATCCGGCAGCTCAGCGGCGGCGGAGCGGTCAATGCCGTGCGTTACCATCCGATGGAGGTCGCGGTCCCGATCCCTCCGGGGCAGGAGCCGACCGCCGACCAGGTCGTCCGTTTTTTCAATCCGGTGCCAGGACCGGTGTGATATCGGGTGTAGAAAGGGAAAGTCATGATCAAGGAAAGAGGAATCGCCTACTGCGGGCTGGCCTGTTGCTCCTGTAGTGAAAACGCGGAGTGCCCGGGATGTAAAAACGACGGATGCAGGGACCGGGAGTGGTGCAAGAACCGGAACTGCTGCATCGAAAAAGGGCTGAACGGATGCTGGGAATGCGCCGAGTTCCCTTGTGCGGGTGGCATGCTGGACAAAAAGCGGATCCGGGCGTTCGCCCGCTATGTCCGCGAGTTCGGCGAGGCGGACCTGATCCGGGTTCTGGAGCGGAACGAACGGAGAGGGATCGTCTACCACCACCCCGGTACCCTGGTCGGGGACTACGACCGGTTCGACACCGAGGAGCGCATCCTTTGGTTCATCCGGTTGGGGCGGTAGCGGCGGGCTTGCGAGCCTTCTTTTCCTTTGGCGGCAAGGACCGGGTGTAGGCGGCCGATTTTTCCAGCCAGAAACGCATGAACCCGTCGTCGGACAGTTTGTCAGCAGGGATGCCGACGTATTCCCGCATGAAAAACCCGGGACGGGGCTCAAAAGAGACGACCTCCGCGCACGCGTCCATGATGGCCCGCCGGTCGGGTTCGGATAAACGCAAAAAAGCGGCGCGGCCTTTGATGCCGCAGAACATGTTGTCGTTGATGAAGTAGACGGGCGCGCCGAACATGGGTTTGATCCGGCAATCCGTATCGGTCAGCAGGCGGCCGAGCAGGACGCCGAGTTCAGGCGAGGCTTTTTCCCATTCCATGGTGTGTCCCTCCTGGTATTGTTCCGGTCCGGTGTCGTTCAATTCCATTACACCACAACCGGCACCCGGCGGATGTAGAATGAAACCAGAGAGGGAAAGGAGGACCATGACGATGGGAAAAGCCACACAGGACCTGAGAAATGAACACGATGCCATCCTGACGGTGTTGTCGATCGCCGACAACATGCTGGCGGCGCCGGAAAGCAGACACGCCGAAGTGTTCCGGGCTTTTGGCGAGCTGGTCTACTTTCTGCGGATTTTTGCGGACAAATGCCATCACGGCAAGGAGGAGGGCATCCTTTTTACGGAAATGGCAAAGAAAGGCGTCGCCGTCCAGGGCGGACCCATCGGGGTCATGCTGCAGGAGCATGAGCTTGGCCGGCAGCACATCGCAGGCATGAGCCGCGCGCTCGATCCGGAGGACCATGCCGGATTCGCCGAGTCCGCCGGTCGGTACCGGGACCTCCTGAGAAGCCATATCCAAAAGGAAAACAACGTGCTCTTCCCCCTGGCGGACCGGCTGCTGGACGACGAGGAGCAGGACCGATTGTTCGTGCTGTTTGAGCGGCACGAGGAGAATGTCATCGGGCATGGGGTGCATGACAAGCTCCATGCGATGATCGATTCCTGGGCCGAGGCTTTTGGCGGCTGATTTTCATCCGTTTCCTGTTATGATGGCAGGATGCGGATGAGCATTTTCAATGGCGGAATCGGAAGCGGACAGATCGACATGACGCGGGGAAGCATCCTCCGCCTGCTGGTCTCCTTTTCCATCCCGCTGATCATCGGCAACCTGCTGCAGCTGACTTACAACACCGTGGACAGCCTGGTCGTCGGCAACTATGTCGGGGTCGCGGCGCTGGGGGCGGTCGGGACCAGCGGATCCCCGATGAGCGCCGTCTTCTGCATCTTCCTCGGCATCGGGACCGGCGCGTCTATCCTGGTCTCCCAGTTCATCGGCGCGGGGGACAGGGAAAACGTGAAGAAAGTCGTCGCCACCGCCGGCAGCGCGCTCCTGGCTGTGGCGCTTCCCCTGACGGCGGCCGGGGTTCTGATCGCCCGTCCCTTGCTCGTGCTGATCCGGGTGCAGGACGACGCGTTGCCGATGGCCGCCACCTACCTGTCCGTCATCTTCTGCGGATCGGTCGCCAGCCTGGGGTTCCAGCTGAACTCCGGCATCCTGCGCGGACTGGGGGACAGCCGGTCGCCGCTGCTGTTCATGCTGGTTTCCGCCGTGGTGAACGTCGGGCTCGACCTGCTGTTTGTCGCGGTTTTCCGCTGGGGCGTCTTCGGCGCCGCGCTCGCGACGGTCCTGTCCCAGACGGCCGCCTGGGTTTTCAGCATCCTTTTCATCCAAAAACGTTACCCGGAGCTCGACATGAGACTGTTCCGCATCTCGATCGACCGACGGCACCTGGCCGGCATGGTCCGGCTGGGCCTGCCGATCGGGCTGACGAGCGCGGTTTACTCGTTTGGGCACCTGGTCCTGTATTCCTTCATCAACCGGAACGGCACGGATTTCATGGCCGGGTTCGGAGCCGCGACCAAAATCGACAACCTCGCCTGGCTGCCGATCTCCAGCTTCGCCATCGCGGCCACGACGTTTGCGGGGCAGAACATGGGGAGCAAGAACGAACCCCGGCTCCGGCTGGGCATCAAGACGATCCTGCGGACAGCGATCGCCACCAACGTGGTATGCTCCGGGTTCATGCTGCTGGCCGGCAAGTGGCTGCTGTCGTTTTTCACGGACGACCCGGAGGTCATCCGCGCGGGATATGCCTACATCCTCAGCCTGGATTCGGCGTATTTCATCTATACCGTGATGTTCATCCTGATCGCCTACATGAACGGGGCGGGGGATGTGCGGATTCCGACGGCCATCACGCTGCTGATGTTCTGGGGGGTGCGCCTGCCCGCGGCCTGGTACCTGTTCGGCCACTTCGACCGGAATCTGCTGTTCCTCTGCTATCCCATCAGTTGGATCGCCGGAACCACAATGACCGTGGCCTATTTCCTGACCGGCCGGTGGAAGCGCCGGCTTGCGGAGTGACCGGA
>CAZNGQ010000100.1:0-9419 GCA_964572095.1 uncultured Oscillospiraceae bacterium | reverse complement strand
GACGAGGCCAGGACGGCGAGCGCGAGCGCAAGGCCCGAGAGCCCGGCAAAACCGGCGGCCGCGGCGGGCACGTCCCGCGCCATCTCGGAGAAGGCGCGGAACGGGGCGGCGGCCGGCGTCCCCCAAAGGAGCAGCAGAACCGCGAAAAGGATGACTGTACCGACTCTTCTGGTCAAAAGGCGACCTCCTGCGACAGGGGTGGATGAATACGGTTATTGTACCGTTCCCCGAAAATCGTGGCAACAAACCGGGTCGTATCACGGCAAGCCGGGCTTATGATAGAATCATCCTGACCCGCTTCCGGAACGATGGGGTTCCTGCAGTACCGACTGCCGGCGGGCGTTTTTTATCAAGTGCCGACCCCCCGCATCTCGACAAACCGACCGCCAACGACGGCGGCCTTGTGCGCAAAGGAGCGACTCAGATGATCAACCTCGGTATCGTAGGCTATGGAAATCTCGGAAAGGGTGTCGAGCAGGCCTGTCTCCACCACCCGGACATCCGTCTCAAGGCGCTTTTCACCCGGCGTGATCCGGCAACGATCACGATGGCGGCCACATCCGCCGGCAAACCCGTTCCCGTCGTCCCGCTTTCGCAAGCGGAAGAATGGCAGGACCGCATCGACGTCATGATCCTCTGCGGCGGATCCGCCACCGACCTGCCGGAGCAGGGGCCGCTTTTCGCCTCCTGGTTCAACACGGTCGACAGTTTCGACACGCATGCGAAGATTCCGGCCTATTTCGCCGCCGTCGACCGCGCGGCCGTTTCCGCGAAAACCCTGTCTCTCCTGTCCTGCGGCTGGGATCCTGGGCTTTTCTCGCTTGCGCGGGTCCTGTTTTCCAGTGTTCTGCCCGATGGGCACGATTTCACGTTCTGGGGACGCGGCGTCAGCCAGGGGCACTCGGACGCGATCCGGCGCATTCCCGGCGTGCTGGACGCGCGACAGTATACCCAGCCGGTCGAGAGCGCCGTCGCGGCGGCGCGCGGAGCAAATCCGCCGGAACTGTCCACACGGGAGAAGCACGTGCGCGAATGCTATGTCGCGGTGGCGGAAGGGACCGACCAGGAAGCCGTACGCAAGGCGATCGTGACCATGCCGAACTATTTTGCGGATTATGACACGACCGTGCGCTTCCTGCCGCTGGACGAATTGCGGGAAAAGCACGGTGCGCTGCCGCACGGCGGGTTCGTCATCCGGAACGGGACAACTTCGGAAAACACCCGGCATGTGGCCGAGTTCTCGTTGAAACTGGACAGCAATCCCGAATTCACATCCAGCGTGCTGGTGGCCTATGCCCGGGCGGTCTACCGGATGCGCCTCGAAGGCCGCACCGGCGCGATCACCGTCCTGGACGTCGCCCCCGGATTGCTCTCGCCGCTGTCGGCCGAGGAATTGAGGGCTACCATGTTATAAGCCTGGGGCCAGCGTATCCTTCGGTCAGGTTTCGCTCGAATAGGGGTCGTAGTCCGCAAGGAATTCCTTGAGGATCGCGACCTCTTCCGATGTCATCGAAAGGCCTTTTCCCATCTTGTCGTGCTCGGGGGACCAGTCCCGGATATCCAGCTTCGGTGCCGCGCCGTTCCAGCTGACCAGATTGATTTCCCTGTTCCAACCCGAACGGCCGGTGCTCAACACCACACCCAGCTCTTTGATGATTTCAAACTTGAATTCGCCCCTTGGTGGCATAAACCATCCTCCTGTGCCTCTTTTTCCGGTCGGTGTCTCTCCGGCCGGCAGTTCCTATATTATAATAAGAATCCATGGATGCATATAAGGAATCGTTGAAAATTTCCCGGGCGCCGGCATCGCCGGCTTTTTCATGAGCATTGGGGACCTGCTCGCCGTCGCCGCCTGGGCGATCCCTGCCGCACTGCTGGCCGGGCTTCTGGCGCGCGGTTTGTGGGAGCCCTCCCGTCCCGTGACCACCTCGACCCTCCTTGGCGAGGGCGGGCGTTCGTTGCGGGTCCTCTTGTTTTCCGACCTGCACGCCGGGTTGAACCGGGTTCGTGAAAAGCACCTGCTGCAGGCGATATCCGATAACGGGGCCGACGTGCTCCTCTTTGCCGGGGACGCCTGCAACGGCCGTCGGGACTCGGCCAAGGCACGCCTGCTCCTGGCCCGGCTGGGTGAAGCCGCCCGGATCGCCGGAATTCCCGCCCTGGCCGTCCGGGGAAACCACGACCGGGCCATGCAGGATGAAGACTACGTCCGGGCCGGCTTTGACCTGCTGGTCAACCGCGCGGTGGCTGTCGCCGCTTCGGACGGGGTCCGATGGCGCGTTGCCGGGCTCGACGACATGAAACACGGGATGCCGGCGGTTCCGTCGGCGGAATCCCTCCCGCCGGGCGTTCCGTCGTCCCGTACGGTCATCCTTTCGCACAACCCCGATGCGGTCTACCTGGTGCCGGAGGGATATGCGCGTTACATCCTGGCCGGCCACTTCCACGGCGGACAGATCTGGATGCCGTTCCATTTTGAGTTCCGGGTGCTCCGCCGCGAAAGGCTCGCGGCGGAAAAAGTGTACGGAGGCGTATTCGAACGGAACGGGATCGCCGGTTACATCTCCCGCGGCATCGGCTGCGTGGTGATTCCCATCCGCCTGTTTTCGAGGCCGGAGATCGCCGTCCTTACCTTGTTCGGAGAGGATTCCCCCGAATGAACGAAATCATTCCGACGGCGTACGCTCGATCTTCCAGATGTCCCGCGCGTATTCGCCGATGGTCCGGTCGGAGCTGAACACGCCGCTGCGGACGATATTGATCCAACATTTTTTCGCCCAGGCCAACCGGTCCTTCCAGGACGCGGCCAGCAAATCCCGCGCGATGACGTAGTCCTTGAAGTCGCCGAGAACGAAATACGGGTCGGCCGGCTGCCAGGTGCTGCCGGTGAGCAGCGACTGGTACAGGTCCTGGAACATGCCGGTGCCGCCGTCCTGGAGCGTGCCGTCCACCAGCGCGTCCAGCACCCGCTTGAGCCCGGGGATGTTCTGGTAGTGCCACTTGGGGTTGTAGTAGCTGCGCGTGGCGTCCATGTCCTCGACGCGTACGCCGAAGATCTGGATGTTCTCGTTCCCGACGGTCTTCGCGATTTCGACATTGGCCCCGTCCAGGGTGCCCAGCGTCACGGCGCCGTTCATCATGAACTTCATGTTTCCCGTTCCGGACGCCTCGAGGCCGGCCGTGGAGATCTGCTCCGAAATGTCGGCCGCCGGGAAGAGCTTCTCGGCCGACGACACGTTGTAGTTGTGGACAAAGACGACCCGCAGCCGGCCGGTGACCGCGGGGTCCTGGGCGACAAGCCGGGCGATCTCGTTGATCAGCTTGATCACCGCCTTGGCGCGCAGATATCCGGGGGCCGCCTTGGCGCCGAAGATGAAGGTCGTCGGAGGCAGGTCGAGCGCCGGATTGTCTTTCATGCGGAAATAGAGGTGCAGGATCTGCAGCGCATTCAGCAGCTGGCGCTTGTACTCGTGCAGCCGCTTGATCTGGATGTCGAAAACCGTGTCCGGATCGATCTCCACAAATTCCGACTTGCGGATGAATGCCGCAAGCTGACGTTTCTTCTCCTGCTTGATCTCGAGAAAGCGCCGCATGACATCGGGGTCGTCCGCATATTTTTCCAGCTCGCGGATGCGGTCAAGGTCCCGGATCCAGTCCTCGCCGCCGGACAGTTCCGTCAGGAGCGCGGAAAGCTCGGGGTTGCACACACGCAGCCAGCGGCGCGGCGTGACCCCGTTCGTCTTGTTGTTGAAACGGTCGGGATAGATCTGGTACCAGTCGCGCAGGGTCCGATTCCGGAGGATCTGGGTGTGCAGCCCGGCGACGCCGTTGATGGAAAAGGCGCCGTAGCAGGCGATCCAGGCCATCTGGACCTTGCCGTCCCCGATCGGGGCCATGATCTGGATCCGGTCGTGCATGACGCCGCGGGCGGCCATCTCGGTGCGGAACTGCGCGTCGATCCGGCGGACGATGTCGGCGATGGCGGGAAACAGGAACTGGAAAATCCCGATGTCCCATTTTTCCAGCGCTTCGGACAGGACCGTGTGGTTGGTGTAGGCGAACGTCCTTCGCGTCACGTTCCAGGCCGCGTCCCAGTCCATTCCGTTCTCCACGGTCAGGATGCGCATGAGTTCCGGGATCCCGATGCTGGGATGGGTGTCGTTGAGCTGCACGGCGTGGAATTCCGCAAACCGCGAGAGGTCATCGCCATGGGCGGACTTATGCTTGCGGACGATGTCCTGCAGGGAGGCGGACACGAAGAAGTACTGTTGCCGGACACGCAGGACCTTGCCTTCGTAGGAGGTGTCGTTGGGGTACAGGACGCGCCAGATGTCGTTGACGCGGTTCCGCTGTACGACCGCGTCGTCGAAACGCTGCGAGTTGAACAGGTTGAAGTCGAACTCTTCGGCGGGTTCGGCTTTCCACAGACGGATGGTGTTGACGTTTTGCGTGCCGTATCCGATGACGGGCAGGTCATAGGGAACCGCCCAGACCTCCATGTCGTTGTAGTGGATGCACTGCCTGTCGTCGTCCCGCCGGACCAGCCAGGGATGTCCCCGCTCCATCCACACGTCGGGATACTCGTGCTGGAACCCGTTCTCGATCTCCTGACGGAAAAGCCCGTAGCGGTACAGGATTCCATATCCGGTCAACGGAAGTTCCCCGGTCGCGGCGGAATCCATGAAGCAGGCCGCCAACCGGCCCAGTCCGCCGTTGCCCAGCGCCGCGTCGGTTTCCATCTCCTCCAGCTCGCCCAGATCGAAACCATGGGCGGAGACCGCCTCGGCGACTTCCTTGTAGATTCCGAGATTGACCAGGTTGTTTTGAAGCGACCGGCCTACCAGAAACTCGGCGGAAAAATAATGTGCCTGACGGGCGGCGGCATAGCTGCGCCTCGTCGCCTCCCACTGGTCCGCGATGCTCTCGATGATGGTTCGGGACAGGGCCGTCCAGTATTCCCAGGGGGTTGCGGTTGTCTGGTTGCGGGCGGCTTCCGCCCGGACGTGCGATTCGATGTGTGACTTTATCGTGTTGGGGTCAATCATTGAGGTTCCTCCGTTTATCTGCCCTGATTCTACAAAAGGACTCCATGAAAAGCAAATCGAACGGAATCGCGATGTCTTGATACTTGCCCCCACCGGTTCTGTTGTAAAATGGTGGAAAAGGAAAAGGGGGACGAACGACGTGTCCTTGTTTCGGGAACCCGCCACGCTGCCGCTCATTGCCCTTGCCGGGCTCGGCATGGGCTGGCTGCTCGTCCAGCTGTACAACCGTCTCCCCGAAAGCTGGCTTCAGGACTACGGGTTCCGGCCCAACGACCCCGAATGGCCGCTGGCCCGGCGCATCCGCTCCCCGATCGGTACCGCGGCGGTCATGGGGCTGACAGCCGCGGGCTTTGTTGTCGCGTCTCTCGGCTCCGGCCTGACGGTACGAACCCTGCTGGTGATCGTGACTTTCTGCTTTCTGTTGCTCTCCGCCGTTCCGGACGCGTTGAACAAGATCATCCCGGACCAGTCGGTCATTGGGCTGGCGCTTATGGGTGCGGCCTTTACAGCCGCCGACCTGTATGCCGGGCGGAGTGTCCGGGAGACCGCCATCGACCGCATCGGCGGCGCGGTCGCCGCCGCCGGCGTCCTGTTTCTCGTTGGCGCCCTGGCGACGTATCTGCTCAAGCGGGAGGCGATGGGCATGGGCGATATCAAGCTGCTTTTCGCCTGTGGTCTGCTGACCGGGCTGCGCATGGTCCCGCTCCTGTATTTCGTGACATTCGTATCCGCGGCGCTGATCGCGGTTCCGCTCCTGATCCGCCAGCGCCGCCGTCAGGACGACTCCCCGGAAGCGGGTGAACCTGGTGTCGAGGATGCCGGCGGCGAGGGGCTTCCGGTGCCGGATGAAGATTCCGCCGATTCCAGGCAGACCCCGCTCGGCCCGTTCATCGCCGCTGCGTGCTTCCTTTGCCTGGTGGCCGGCGACGCGGTTTCGGACCTGGTCTTCTCAGGGCTTCTATGACACCCGGGGCGGGCGTGCGAGCGGTTTCCGTCCGGCGCCACGGCGCGCGCGGGGAACCCGCCGCCGGCCAAGGCTTCCGGGGCGCGCCGGGGACCGCCCTTTTGCTGCATGCCCTGCTGTCCATCCTGCTGCAGTTCTGCTGGTTTCTCCTGCCCGACGGCACCATGGGACTGGACAAGGGCGGACTGACCGGCTATGTGGTCGCGATCGTGTCGATGCAGGGGCTGTGTGTCCTTCTGCCTTCCTTTCTCGCCATCTGGTGGCACGGGGTGCCGGGGCGGATCGTCGCCGGCAATGACAAGGCGGGAGCCGGGACGCTGCTCCTTTCCTTGGCGCTCGGCGTGCCGGCGGCCGTGATGCTTCTTTCCCTCAACAACGCCGTGGTGTATCTGGTCGCGCGATCCGGAATCGTCCTGCCCCAGCCGATCCTTCCCTCCGATTACACAGCGGAAGGGCTTCCTGTTGTCCTGTTGATCCTGATGGTGTCCGGGCTTCTGCCCGCCATCCTGGAAGAGCTGATGTTCCGCGGGGTCCTGCAGCCCTCCATGATGGCGGTCGGCGGGCGCCTGTCCGCGGTTCTGCTGACTTCGGCGGCGTTTACCGTTTTTCACAGCGATCCGCTTTTTCTGGCCGCTCCCCTGGGCGCCGGCCTGATCCTCGGCTACCTGCGGCTTCATGTGGACAGCCTTTTCCCCTGCATCGCGACCCATTTTGCGCTCAATGTGACGATCCGCCTGATCCGGCCTTTGCTTCCGCAGTTGTCCGTCAGCTATCTGTCACAGTTCGCGCAGACCGCCGAGCCGGTTTTATACGCATCGCTCGCCGCTTTTTTCCTGTCCGCGGCGGTCACGATCCCGCTGACTCTCCTCATTGGCGGCGCAAGCCGGCACAAGAGCAGGACGTCCGGGCTTTCCGTCCCCTTTCCCGCGGACGGGAAATTCCTGTTGGCAACCCTCCTGCTGGTTGCTACAATTGTAGTGGTCTACTTCGCGACATCGGCCGGCTAAGGCCATTCACCAGGAGGATGCATGCAGGATCCCGTTACCGACCGTTACGGACAGGACAAGGCCATTGTGATGTCCATCGTCAAATACGTGCTGATCGCGGCGCTTCTTGCCGCGGCCGGCTTTGTCAGCCTCAAGCTGTTCTGGATGCTGATCCCGTTCATCATCGGCTTCGTGCTGGCCAAGACCTCTTCCAGCCTGTCGGGATCCATCCTGCTGATGTTCCGCCGCCTCCGGCACGGCCGCGAATCCGCGTCCGGCCTGGCGGAGCCGGCGGCCGATGCCGGCATACCCGACGACAGCCGGAAACCGGCCGGGGAGAAGCCGGCGGAACTTCAAACCGACGCCGCGGAGCAGCCGAAAGAAAAAAAGAGCGCCTTGACGGTCCTGAGTATTATCGTGTTCGCGCTGCTGCTGCTGGTTCTGATCGGTTTGATCATCCTGATCGCCGTCATCGGTGCCGCCCAGATCCGGGCGCTGGTCGACAAACTGCCGAAATTCTTCAGCGCCGAGAACATCAACTCCCTGCTCGATTCGTTCAAGAATCTGTCTGCCCGCATCGGCGTCATCCTTCCGGCGTCGGCCATCGCCGCGATCACCGAAGAATTGTATTCACTGCAGCAGCTGGTGCTCAAGCAGTTTCCCTCCATTGCCTCGGGACTCCTGAACTTCATCCTCAACATGATGTCCACATTGCCGGTGTTCTTCTTCCTGGTCGTTGTGGTCATCGTATCCGGCTATTACTTCCTCACCGACAAGCGTACGGTCCGGAAGTTTCTAAAGCGCAATGTTCCAAGCGAGTCCTTTGTCATGAACATCGTCCAGCTGATCAATCGGCTGTTCACCACCCTGTTCCGGACCATCGGCGGGTACTTCCTGCTGCTGATCATCACGTTCCTGCTGGCGCTGGCCGCCCTGCTGATCATCGACATGCCCTACGCCGTCCTGTTCGCGCTGGCCGCCGCGGTGCTCGACTTCATGCCGGTGCTCGGCCTGTCCGCGACCTTCCTGCCGGTCGCCGTCTACATGGCGGTCACCGGCAATGTCTTCGGGGCGGTCGGAGCGGTCGTCGCGCTAGCCACGATGACCATCATCCGCCGATTCATCGAGCCGCCCATCCTCGGGTCCGCCCTTCGCATGCACCCGATGGCGACCCTGTTTTCGATGGTGCTTGGTTTCGGATTGTTCGGCCTGACCGGATTCCTGCTGGGTCCGGTCCTCATGGTGATTGTTTCGGAAACCCTGACCCAGTTCCATTTCGACCGGAAGCTTCGCTCCTGGTTCGGCAAACTGCTGGACAAGGTATCCGATGAATGAAAGGCGGGAAACCCGACGATGCTGACCCATATTGTGATGTGGAAATTTCTTGACGAAGCCGACGGACGCTCCAAAAAGGAAAACATGGCGATGGTTCGCTCAAAGCTGGAGGCGCTGCGTCCCCTCGTTCCGCAGATCCTGGACATGGAACTGCACGCGGACATCGGCGCCGACCGTGATCCCTACGACATGGTGCTGATCACGAAATTCGCCAGCGTCCAGGATCTGCAGGCCTACCAGAACAACCCGGACCACAAGCTGGTGTCCAAGTTCGTCACCAGCGTGCGTTCCGCCCGTTCCGTCGTGGACTACACAACGCCGGACGCCTGAGCGATGAAATCCATGATCAGGCAGATGGGCGAACAGGATTTGCCTGAATGCCTTGCCGTGATCCATCAAAGCTTCCAAACCGTTGCGTGCGAATTCGGGTTGACCCCGGATAACTGTCCGACCAATGGCGCGTTTATGCCCTGTTCGCGTCTGGAGAATGATTATCGGAATGGCGACCTGTTGTACGGGTTTTATGAGGGTATAAAGATTGTCGGGTTCATGCAGCTTGCCAGGAAGGACGACGAGACGTACGAGCTTGAAAAACTTGCCGTTTTGCCGGAATTCAGGCATCACGGCTATGGCAGGGCAATGATTCGTTTTTCAAAACAAAAAGTGCAGGAGCTCCACGGCAGCAGAATCAGAATCGGTATCATTGAAGAAAACGAACGCCTGAAAACCTGGTATGAATCGAACGGATTCATACATACCGGAACAAGGGTGTTCCCCCATCTGCCATTCACGGTTGGATTCATGGAGTTGCCAATAAACGAACCGGCTTGATGATCCGTTATCAATCAGGGGTTGGTTTCCAGATACTTCTCGATGTTTGCCTGGTGCCCGGCGAGGTTTGTCGCATAGGCGTTTCCGCCTTTTCCGTCGGAGACGAAGTAGTAGTAGTTCGTCTCTGCCGGATACAGTGCCGCGGTGATGGCGTCGAACCCCGGCGAGCAGATCGGGCCGGGCGGAAGCCCCGGATTCGTATAGGTGTTGTACGGGCTGTTGATGGCCATGTCTTCATCGGAAACGATCAGAATGGCT
>CAZNGQ010000099.1:0-9453 GCA_964572095.1 uncultured Oscillospiraceae bacterium | reverse complement strand
CGGTCGAACAGGCTGCGCACGCTGAGCCCGCGTCCGCCGCTGCGGATGGCGCGCTGCAGGATGCCGAGTTCGGTGCTCTGCGCGGCCTCGAGTGCAAAGTCGGGCACGCGGGCCGCGAGCCGTGCGTAGATCTCCTGCCGGGCCAGGTTTTCCACCTCGCGGTCGAGGGCCCGGAATCGGGCGATACGCTCCTCGAACACCGCGCCGGAAAAACGGTTCAGCTCGGGTTCGCGCCGCAGCACAACGAGGATCAGCGAAAACGCGAGCGCCCGCTCGCAGGCCGGCACGATGTCGTCATGCGCCATGCCGCCCTCGTAGGCCTTGACGACGGGAGCCATCCCGGCCTCGGCAGCCTGCCCGCGCACCGCGCGCCACTGCACCCATTCGCGCAGGCGGCCGAGGTTCGCGGACCACAGGGCGCAGGCCGCCGTTCGCGCGGCAAGGATGTCCGGGTCCATCGCCGCGAGCATCGCCGTATCGATGTCGAGAAGCGCGTCCGCAGCGGCGAAGGCGGCGCGTTCGTCCGTCCAGGCCGCGATAAAGTCCGACAGAACGGAAGAATCGTCCGCAATGTCCGCGCAGCCGATCCGCACCCGACGGGCCTCCCCGTCGCCGGGAAAAGCGGTTGCGAGCCGGTTTTCTCCGTTTTCCGCGAGGGCGCACAGCTCCTCGATCCGGCTCCAGTCCGTGCCGGCGCCGGCGTACACCCCGGCCAGTTCGTCGGCATGCGGCGCCGCCGCCGCGTCCATCGCCCGGCTTTCCCGTTGGTATACACGCAGTGTGAGCACAGCGTCGCCGACGTCGGTCTTGTCCAGGCGGGTGCCCGGGTTGCCATCCGGGACGAACCCGGCCAGTTCTTTCACCATTTTCCCCTGGGCAAGCGCCCGGGGCAGCGCCCAGTGCGCCGACGCCTCCTCCCAGCGTGAGGCCAGCGTATCGCCGTCCAACAGCAGGAATTCCGCGGTCCATCGTCCGTCCAGTTTCGCATGGGCCGCCGCAGCCGGCCGCCCGTGCGCCGCGAGTTCCCGCAGATCCCGCGCCAATCCCGCCAGATCCGGGGTCCTCAGCCAGGCTGCCGGCACACCGCGCAGGTCCAGCAGCGCGGAGCATCCGTCCGCCAGCCGGTCCAGCGCCGCTGCGGACGGCGCCGTCGCTTCCGGCGCCGCCAGCCCCAGCCGTGCGCACACCGCCGTCCGCGCCTCCGTCAGCCGCGCCACGGCCGCCCCCCAGTCCGCCAGCGCCCCCGGCGCCTGCATCCGCAGCTCCTGCGAATACGCCGCCTGCCGCACCGCGCCCAGCGGATGCCCCGCCGGGTGCCCGCAATCCCGGCCGGCCGCCACCAGCCGGCCGGCCGTCTCGCCCCACCGCTCCAGCCCGGCTGCGTCCAGCTCGGCCGCCGTCTCCTGCGGGATCGCCATCACCAGCGCGTCGGACCGGTCCTGGTACCAGGCGACCAGGTCGTACAGGCTCATCCCGCAGGGCCGATCGGCGTGCAGCGCCTCGACGTACCCCTGCAGCTCGCTCCGCATGTCGGACAGTCTCGCCGCGCGCTCTTCATATGCCAGCCGCCCGGTGTCCCGGGCGACTTCGAGCGCCCGCTGCAGCTGGTCCAGAACGTCCCGTTTCCTGGACTTGTTCGAATGCAGCTCCAGGCAGAACGGATGGATCCCGATCCCCTGCAGCCGACGCTGCACGACGGACAGCGCCGCCATCTTTTCCGCGGCGAAAAGCACGCTCCGGCCCTGCCCCAGGGCGTTCGCGATGATATTCGTGATCGTCTGCGACTTGCCCGTCCCCGGCGGCCCGTGCAGCACGAAACTCCTGCCGGAGCCCGCCGCCCGGATCGCCCGCAGCTGCGACGCGTCCGCGGAGATCGGCACCAGCACGCCGGCCTCGAGCGACTCCGCGTCCTCCAGCGGTTCGGGTGCCCAGGTCAGCCGGCCCGCGATGAGGCTCGACACGATCCGGTTTTTCGCGAGGTCGTCCGCCCGGTTCCGGATGTCGTTCCACATGACGAACTGTGAAAAGGAAAAGATCCCGAGGAACGCGCTCTCCACGATATCCCAGCGGCGCTGGCCCATGATCCCCCGCCGCATCGTGGAAAACACCAGCCGCAGATCGACGCCCTGCCCGTCCGCCGGGAGCGGATCCAGCCCGTTGACCGTCAGGCCCCAGTCCTGCCGGAGCATCTCCAGCAGTGTGATGTTCATCTGCGGCTCGTCGTCGCGCAGCCGGATCACGTACCCTTTCTGTGCCGATTTCCGGATGATGTCCACCGGCAGCAGCACCAGGGGCGCATACCTCGGACGCGTGCTCGCGGGGGTTTCGTACCATTTGAGCAGACCCAGCGCCAGGTACAGCGTATTCGCGCCGTTCTCTTCCTGCGCCAGCCGCGCGGCGCGGTACAGCCCGGTCAGTGCCGCCGCCAGCTCCGTCTCGCCCAGCGGTGTACGCAGCCGTCGGTTCGTGAATTCCACCCGGAGCAGCTCGCCGTGCATCCCGAGACCGGTGTTCAGCTCATACATCGAGTCGTCGCGGGGGAACTCCCGCCAGTCCGACGGCTTTGGCAGGGTCTGGAAATCCTCGCCGCCCGACAGCGCGTCCTCGAGCGCGACCAGGTCGTCCGCCAACAGCGGAATGACTCCGCGTGTCAGGCGCAGGTTCAACAGGGTGTTGCGCAGGCTGAGGTCCAGCAGCCTCCGCTCCCACTGGGCCAGGCGCGTCAGCGGTTCCGCCACCCCTGCGTCCCCGTCGTCCGGCAGGATCGACTGTGCGGCCGTACCCTCCGGCGCCTCCGTGACATCGGATCCGTCGCGGTCCTCATGGGGCACCGTCCAGCCGTCCGCCGTCATCACACGCATCGGGATCGGCCGGATCCCACCCGCCCGGGCGCGGGCGATGTCCACGACCAGCCGGAACTTTTCCGTATCGGCCAGGTGGCTGCGCCCCATTGCCTCCGCGTCCTCGAACGGGACGTTCCGCCCCGCCGCCAGCGCCGTGCACTCGACCAGCGCGATCGTCCCGACCCCATCGGCGACCCGCTTGGCCAGCGCGGCCGCGTCGTCCTGCACCATCTCCGGAAAACACGCGTCCTCCAGCCATACCCCGACGAACGCGTGCCCCTCGGTCACCACCGCCAGCGGGTGCAGCCCCATCGCCTCCAGGCAGCCGGCGTACAGCAGCGTCAAGTCCAGGCACGTTCCCATCCGCTGCCGCATCACCGCATCGCACAGCCGGATGCGCTGCCCGGTCCGCTCAAAGCTCGCCGGCGGGATGCTGTACGTGATGTTCGCTTCCTGCAGGGCGCCGTAGACGGCCGCCAGCTGCAGCCGGATCCGGGCAGGATCCTGGCTTTGGTATCCGTCCAGTGAGGGGTCTTTCGTCCACTTTCCCAGCAACGCGGACGCCGCGGCACACAGCTGCGCGATCTCCGGGTGGTTGGGCGTCACAAACGCCGCCAGCAGCTCGGGCATCACCCCGATGCCCGGCCATTCGTCGTACGCGAGCATCTCGACGGTGCACTCCGCCGCGGCGAGAGCTGCGTCGTCCTGAATCACCGTCGCTTTCAGCACTACGGTCACCCGTTCGGTCAGCGCCGCCAGCTCCTCCGCGCGGAGGAGCAGCGGCACCGCCTCCACCGCGACGCTCTCGCCGGCGGGGATGCGCTCCAGGACGAGCTCGAATGGCAGGGTCAGCGCGGCCTCAGAAACGATGGCCAATCGTACACCCTCGAGTTCCGCGGAGCCGTCGTTCGTGATGACGACGCGTTGGACCAGTGGGATGCGGTTGTGCTGCATGGCATAGCCGATGCAGGGAGCGGCGGTGATCTGCAGGCGGACGGCGGGCGTTTCGGGCATGCGGGCACCTCTTGAAAACAACCGGCATTCCTGCCGGAAGGCATTCGATCGGGGGATATCTCCTACGATTATATCCCTACCGGTGTTTTGTCGGAAAAAGGGATGTTTCGGGCGGCGGATCTCAACCGGGGATTAGTTCTTACCCGATAGGATGGAGCTGGACCCGATCGGACTGCGCGAACAAGGTTTCTATGGTCCGAGAATTCAAACCCTGCCGTACAATTAGTTTCGTACGATCTGTTTTACAGATATCGTACGATCTGCTAAAATAAAATCAGCTAAAGGGGGTGCGGAGTCATGTATATCACGGCAACGGAGTTGAAAAACAATCTCGGAAAGTACCTGGATTTAGTCCGTAAGGAGGATACCATCATCATTACCAAAAACGGGGACCCAATCGCAAAAATCGTCGCGTTTGTCCAGGACCGCAAATCCGCCCTGAACAGTCTGGTCGGCATTGTTTCGGACTCCGGCCTGACGCTGGATGACATCAAGGCGGGGAGGCTTTCCAGACAATGAGGGTGTTGGTGGATACCAATGTCATCCTCGATGTGCTGATGAGGCGCGAGCCTCACTTTGCGGATTCCTTTGCCCTGTTGGAACTGGCCACAGAGGGTAAGCTGACCGTTCTGATCACGGCGACCAGCATCACCGATATCCACTACCTGCTCCGGAGAAGCGGGAAAGCCGATGTGGACTCCAGAAGCGCGCTACAGCAACTGTTCTCTTTTGCATTGCCGGCGGATGTCCGCCCGGAAGACATCCAACACGCCCTCCAGAGCTCCGTCGCTGACTTTGAAGACGCGGTCGCCGCCGAAGTCGCGAAGCGGCATCAATGCCAGTGGATCCTCACACGGAACATCGTGGATTTTAGCGAGTCCAGCGTGCCGGCCATGACGCCGCAGGAGTTTATGAAAACAAACCGACCGGATTGATCGGCAATCGAGTCGAATGGGCGGACAAGGTCGTCACGTTCGAATCCGTGCAGCCTCACCCTTCCGCGTTTTCATTGAAGGTCTGCTCTACTTGCCGATCTCGGCGTAGGCTCCCATCCGGCCGGCATACGCTTTCATCTTGCCGATTCGATTCTGGAAAGCGCCATACAACCCATCCGTATGTTCGCTCAGGGTGCGCCGGGTATTGGTATGGATATTGATGCTGGCGGCATAATCCAACTGCTTGATCCACGCTTCCGGAATCGAGCCGGCACCGGTCAACGCCCCGCAGAGGCCGGCCGAGACCGCCGCCAGGCAATCCGTGTCGCGCCCCATGTTGATCGCGGTCACGATCGCGTCTTTCGTGTTGCCTTTCACCATGCGAAAAATCGCCAACCCTTTTGAAACGACTTCGTTGGCCTGGCTCATGCCATACTGCATTCCCCTGCCGTTGTAGTATCCATCGAACGCCACACGGAGTTCCTGCACCGTGGAGCATTTGGCTGACACGTCCAGCGCACGCTTCAATTCTTCCGTGATGCCCATGCCGCCGGATACATATTTGTATTCGCCCTTTGTTTCTTCGGCGATGGCGTCCAGAACCGTCTGGATGACATTCTCGACCGTGGCATCCGGTTTCGTCGCGGCGGCGATCCCGACTGTGACCGCAAGTCCCCAATACAGTGTGCGGGTGTACCCGGCATGGTAAATCATACCGACGTCCATCGTGTCGCGGACAGCTCCTTCGATGTCACCGGCATTGATCAGGCCGATGGGGTGGCAGCTGCGGGAAAAGGACACCAGCCCGCTATAGTCGCAGAATGCACCGATCCCGGATCCGGGGATCGGCGTTTTTGCGATCTCCAGCAGCGCGGCCTCGAACGGCTCGCTGATGACGCCGCCGGCATTCGGGTTCATGTGCTTGACCCAGGCATGCTTCAGATCCTGCGCCGTGATCCGGTCGCCTTTTTCCATGATGGCGGTGATCATCAGCTTCTGCCGCTCGATCCCGTCTTCGGTGGTGCCCGGCTCGCGGATCCAGTCGTTGCGGTCGCCGTAATGGTGATAGGGCTGGAAGGAATCCAGCAATCCATACCTGGCATCAATATCACGCCAGTCGAATCCCTCGACGGGGGCGCCCATCGCGGATCCGATATGGGAACCGGCCAGGCATCCGAAGAATTTGTCTCTCAAACCGATGGTTTCCATGTGTTGTCTCCCTCTCTTTGGGTGTGATGTTCCTGCATAAAACTACTGTACCACTGGATCCATCGGGAATCAGCCGCGAGCGCCGGGTCGATCCGGCGCTTTTCTGCGCCCTCTTGCGCGATCTCGCCCTGCGATGTACACTCTGTGGTAATAGTTGGAAAAGTAGGAAAAGTATTACTTTCCTGAGGAGGTGGCTCACCCATGCCCGGTACAAAACCACAAACCCCCGAGGGCAAATTCGCCGCGACCGTTCGGGTCGGTGACAAGGGCCAGATCGTCATTCCGAAAGGGGCGCGCGCGTTGTTCGGCATCCAGCCGGGCGACACGCTGCTGCTGCTCGCCGACATCGAACGCGGGATCGCGATCGTACGCAGCGACCTCTTCCGGAACTTCACCAACGAGATCCTGCCGATGCAGGGGAACCCGGAGGATGCCGAATAAATGGACGCCATCGAGATCCGCGGCCTGACCCGCCGTTTCAAGGCCCGTACCGCCGTCGACAACCTGAACCTCACGATCCGGCAGGGCGAGTTCTTTTCCCTGCTCGGCCAGAACGGCGCCGGCAAGACGACCACCCTCCGCATGCTCTGCTGCCTGCTGCCGCCGACCGGCGGCGACACGCTGCTGCTGGGCGACAGCATCCTGACCAACCCGACGGCCGTCAAGCAGAAGCTGGGCATCTCCCCGCAGGAAACCGCGGTCGCCCCCAACCTCACCGTCCGGGAAAACCTCGAGCTCATCGCCCGCATCTACGGCTGCGGCAAGCCTGAGGCTCGCGACCGGGCCGAGGAGTCGCTCCGGTCCTTTCACCTCGCGGAGCGCGCGAAGGACAAGGCGAAAGCGCTGTCCGGCGGGTTCCAGCGCCGTCTGTCCATCGCGATGGCGCTCATCTCGGACCCGCAGATCCTGTTTCTCGACGAACCCACGCTCGGGCTCGACGTCCGGGCGCGCCGCGACTTGTGGAGCGTCCTGTCCGAACTCAAGGGCAAAAAGACCGTCATCCTGACCACCCACTACCTCGAAGAGGCCGAAGCCCTGTCCGACCGGATCGGCATCATGCACAACGCCCGTCTGCAGGCGCTCGGCACCGCGGAGGAACTCACGCGAACCGCCGGCACCGCGACGTTCGAGGACGCTTTCCTGAAACTGACGGAATCGGAGGTGACCGCATGAGATTCGCCGCTTTCGCTTCCCGCAACCGCAAGGAGCTCCTGCGCGACCCGTTCAGCTGGCTGTTCGGCATCGGTCTGCCGCTCGTGGTGCTGCTGATCATCAGCGGTCTCCAGCACACGATCCAACAGGACATTTTCAGCATCGAAAACTTCGCGCCGGGCATCGCGATTTTCAGTTTTTCGTTCATCACGTTGTTCTCCGGCATGCTGATCGCCAGGGACCGCAAGAACTCGTTCATCCTGCGCATCTTTGCCTCGCCGCTCTCCGCGGCCGACTACCTCGTCGGCTACTCGCTGCCGCTGCTGCCGGTCGCGCTGCTGCAAAGCGTCGTCTGCTTCACGACCGCCGTCCTGCTCGGCCTGCCGCTCAACGCCGGCATCCCGCTCGCCATCCTGGTGCTGGTGCCGGTCGCGCTGCTGTTCATCGCTTTCGGGCTGCTGCTCGGCTGCCTGCTCTCCGACACCGCGGTCGGGGGGATCACCTCGCTGCTGATCCAGATCGTCGCCTTCTCCAGCGGCATGTGGTTTCCACTGGAGCTGTTCGGCCGGTTCATCCGCGGCATCGCCTACGCGCTGCCGTTCGCGCACGCGGTCGACGCGACGCGGGCCGCGCTGACGGGAAACACGGCGGCGCTGCTGACGCACCTGCCGTGGTGCATCGGTTACGCTGCCGTGTTCTACGCGCTGGCGGTGCTGGTGTTCCGGCGCAAGATGCGCGGGGGGTAGCCGCAGGGGGGGGGCTTTTATATGATGTAAACCGCTCCTCCATCCGATAAAATGGAATCCAGACACACATAGCCGCATCACCTGGAGGAGTGCACATATGGATACACGATCGCCATCCATCCTGACCGAAACCCTGCAGACCCCGATCGAGGAATCCTGCGACGTCCTGGTCGTCGGCGGCGGGACCGCCGGCGTCATCGCGGCGCTTGCGGCGGCCCGTAACGGCGCCCGGACCGTCCTTGTGGAACAGAACGCGTTTCTCGGCGGCTCGATGCTGGGCGGCGGCGTCATCTGGATGGGGTTCTACAATACCTACAAACCGTATGGGTTGGAGCCCATCCAGCTGATCCGGGGCATCCCGGAACTGCTGCGGCAGCGGCTGGTGGAAAACCACGGTTCCACCGGATTTTACGAGGAGCTCGCGGACCCGGTCCATGAGTCGCTCGGCCTGCACGCCGACCGCGATGTCCTGCCGGCGGTGCTGCTGGAGATGGCGCGCGAATACGGCGTCGAGGTCCGGCTCAAGACCACGATGGCCGATACGATCGTAGACGGCGACACGATCCGGGGCATCGTCGTCGAAAGCAAGTCCGGGCGATCCGCGATCCTCGCCAAGGTGGTCATCGACACGACCGGCGACGCGGACGTCGCGTACCGGGCCGGCACGGAATGCGTGCGCATTCCGGGGCGCCAGTCTGGCGGCATGGCGTTCGGCCTGGCCAACGTCGACTTTGAAAAAATGCTCGCATTCATCGAGCAACGCGGGGTCGCCGCCTATCTCGGCTATGCGGACAAAGGCGGGGAGCACCGGGACCGGATCACCCGGATCGGGTTCAAACTGTCAAAACTGGAGGAGTTCCAGCCGTACCAGGAGGAATTCCACCTGCACCAGGAGCCCTGCATCGTCTCCAACCGGGAGAACCATGCGACGATGGTCAACGGCGTCACCATGAATTTCGATACCACTGACGCGGCCGCGATGACCGAAGCCCAGGCCACGTTGACCCGCTGCTGTTTCAAGATGGCGGAGCTGTTCAAGGCGCACCTGCCCGGCTGCGAGAACTCCTATCTGGACTGGCTGTCACCGACGGTGGGCGTCCGGTTCGGCCGGCAGGTGGTCTGCGAGTACGACATCCGGAAAGAGGACATCGACGGCTCCGTCGTCCCGGCCGACGCCATCGGGCTGTACGGCCTGAGCGACGCGCATTATAAAGGCTACGACATCAAGGGCGGCTGGTACGGCATCCCCTACCGCGCGCTGGTCCCCAAAAAGACGGAGAACCTGCTGGTGGCAGGGCGGATGATCTCGTCCGACTGGCTGGTCTGGATGTCGACCCGCATGATCGGTTCCTGCTTCCTGCAGGGGCAGGCGGCGGGCACCGCGGCGGCCATGTCCGCCCGGACGGGTGTGCGCGTGCGGGACATCGACACCGATGCGCTGCGCGCCAACCTGCTGCGGGACGGCGCCTGGCTGGGGTAGGCGACCGTCACTCGGGTTTCGGGTAGGTGTACGCCAGCATCCACAGTACGCCGAACCGGTCCGTAAAACTGCCC
>CAZNGQ010000098.1:0-9453 GCA_964572095.1 uncultured Oscillospiraceae bacterium | reverse complement strand
CCATGGCGATGGACCAGGGCGTCGGCATCACGCTGTTCAGCCCGCTGTACCGCGGTGTGTTGGGCATCGACCTGCTGGAGCCGGGCAAGCGCCCGCTCTCGCCGCAGGCGCAGAAAGTGGTCGAGAAATACCGGCCGCAGCTGCTCCAGTTCGCCACACTCTGCCACGAACTCGGCGAGGCGACCGCCACGGTCGCGATCGCCTGGGAACTGGCGAACCCGGCCATTACCGCGCCGGTCATCGGCCCCTGCACCCCGGAGGACCTGACGGAGCTGATCCGCTCGGTCGACCTCGTGCTGGACGAATCCACGATGAAACGGCTGGACGAGATCTTTCCCGGCCCCGGCGGAGAAGCACCGGAGGCGTACGCCGGCTGGAACGAGTTGAACCGCAAATGACCGCGGAGACGATGCCGGACGGCAAGTCCGCTACGCTTTACGTCGAGCGGTTCGACGCGCGTTTGGATGCGCTATTACCCGATGCGCCGGTTATGGAAAAACTGGGCGGCGGGCTCCGGTTCTGCGAGGGCCCGGCATGGGACGCGCAGCGGAATCTGCTGCATTTCACCGATTTCCCGGCGCTCCGGATTTACCACTGGTCGGAAGCAGGCGGAATGGAGCTCGCCTGCGAGGACTCCGGACGCGAGATCGGGCTGGCGATGGACGCCAAGGGGCGTGTACTGGGCTGCGCCTCCCGATGGCAGTGCGTCACCCGCCGGGAGCCCGATGGATCGGTCACCCGTCTCCCCAACCGGATCGACGGCACGGACTGGCACCTGAACAACCCCAACGACCTGGCCGTCCACTCGGATGGAAGCATATACCTGACCGATCCCTGGAATCCCGCGACCTGCCCGCCCCGCTCTGCACCCGGCAACGGGGTGTACCGGCTGGATCCCGCGAGCGGCTCGCTGCGCGCCGTCGTGGACCACATGGAACGCCCGAACGGGCTGTGCTTTTCCCCAGACGAGACACTGCTGTATGTGAACGACACTACCGGGCAGTTCGTCAACGCGCATGACGTGATGCCGGACGGCAGCCTGTCGGCTGGACGGTTGTTCGCCCGGCTGGACACCGCCTACGGACCCGGCGCGGCGGACGGCATGAAATGCGACAGGGCCGGCAACGTCTACGTCACCGGCCCCGGAGGGATCTGGGTGTTCGCGCCGGACGGGACCCCGCTCGGGATCCTGCGCGTCGGCGAGGTGGTGGGCAATTTCGCCTGGGGCGGCGCGGACTGGAGCAGTCTGTACGTTACCGCCTCCACATCCCTGTACCGCATCCGCATGACGGTGGCCGGCAAACCGTAAGCCCGCCGCGCCAAACCCGGTTTATGAACGGGGAGGATACAGTCCTTCCAGATAGATCGCGTATTCGTACCCCTCGACCGGGGATTGTCCGCGCAGGTCCGGGACGTTGAACGTCGTCTTGCCGTCCCCTCCGAATTTTGTCCCGATCAGGGAGAAGAGCGCGGGATTCTCATTGACCTTGAGCGCCCGGCCATCACAGACCGTGATCTTGCTGTACCACTCGTCGGCTTCCGTCAACTGACCTTCCGCGACGAGCTGGATTTCTCCGATAAAGTACTCATTGGTCTCGCCGGACGTCTCGCGGAAGGCGGCCTTTTCCATGGTATAGGCCGGATCGGTCCATTCGGCCTGCATGGGCGGATAGTACCCCTTGAAGCAGATTCCGTATTGCAGCGCGTTCCCGTCCGTTGCGTTCGCCGGCACCGGGGCCAAACCTGTGTAGTCCGGAATCGGGGCCGGCGCATCCCGGACGATGGTTCCCATGAAGTTGATCAATACGATCATCGGGATGTAGGTATTCGTAAACGGTACCGTCTGCCCGTCGCACAACAGCCAGTCGGCCGGCGCGTAACCGTAAGGAAACAGCCTCACCTCCGCGACAAAGGGATCACTCCAGGTTTCCGGGCCGATCCCCTGATACCCGGAGGCGATGATCCGGATATTGCGTATCACATGTCCCGAAAAGGATCCGCCGAGAGGCTCCGTTTCTTTTGGCGGGTCGGCATTGGGCAGCATCGCGCCGACCGCGATGCCGGAGACAAACAGCGCAATCCCGATGATGCAGCAGGCCAGGGGGATTCTCCGTTTCTTGATCCATCCTGAAATACGTGAACCCATGCGGTTCCTCCTGTCGTGTGATGATTTCATTCGTATCATTTTAGCGCAATATCATGCCGGAAACCGGCCGACAGCAGGCTCGGACGGCATACAGGCATGAGAAAGCCGGCTGCCCTGTGACGGAGCAACCGGCTAATAGACGTGTTGGGCTCTGATCCTGTATGCCGCTATACCGGGTTGACCGTGGAAGGATCCATGTAAAAGACCTCCCAGAGATGATCGTCCGGATCCTGGAAACTCCCGCCGTACATGGGGCCATTCTCACCCAGCGGGTTGTACGGTTTCCCGCCCGAAGCCAGGGCGATTCGCACCATCTCGTCGACTTTCTCCCTGCTGTCCACCGAGAGCGCCACGATGGCTTCCGCGGTCTTAGCCGCATCGGCGATTTCCTTGGCGGTGAATGTGGCAAAGAATTTCTCCACCAGCAGCATGGCATAGATGTTGTCGCCCAGGATCAGACAGGCGGCGTTGTCGTCTGTGAACTGCGGGTTGAACGTGAAACCCAGTTTACGGAAAAAATCCATCGACCGCTTCAAGTCCTTGACGGGCAGGTTGACGAATATATTGGTAACCATGTAAAAAACCTCCTCTATCCGAAGCCTGGACTGTCTCCAGGCAATAAGCCGTTACAACCGCAGGATAGCCGGAAGCAGGTATATTTTCAGTAACACTCGTTTTGATCCGGATGATCCGCGTCCGGAGATACCTTACCCGACCAGCAGCCGCTCGTCGGACGTGAAAAAGATGATATCCGAACGGATGTCGTGTTTGTACTGGTCGATCGTGCGGCGCCAGACGAGTTTTTGCGCACTGTCGTAACGGGCGACGATCGCCTCGGTGTCCGTCCAGATCGAAGAAATGTAGGGCGGCTGCGGGAGCGTCCGTACATCCTGCCTGAGCACGGCCATGAAACCGCCGTCCGCCGTTGCGACTAGCTGCCGCACGACGCCCGTCAGCGGGTCCGTCTCCGACAGGAGCGCACCGTCGACATCCATGATCGTCAGGATCGATTCCTGTCCGCCATCGGCAGTACTTCGGAACGATCCGGCGATCGTGCGCCCGTCCGCAAGCCGGGCAAATGCGCTGATCCAGGCGGGATCGTCCATGGACGTGAATTGCCAGGTCACGGTTCCGTTCGGATCGAAGCGAAACAGCGTCTGGCGTGAAGAATCCGCGCGCTGCAGATATCCGACCGCGAGGATGCCGCCGTCCGGCTGCGCCTCCACCTCATACAGCGGCTGACCGGCCGGCATCACGGTGGACCACCGCTTCTCCAGTCGCTCGGTGTAGCAGCCGGCATAAGAGCGCTGTATTGTGCCGACGCCGATGGACTCGGCCCGCCACAGGATGGCAAGCCCGGTTCCCGGGTCATAATCCGCGTCCATGAGGGAGTCGAACTCCGAATCCCCGATCATCACCCGGTTTGACGGCGTTCCATCCGGCTCGAACCGGGTCAGGCTGATATCGTTGCCCTTATCGCTCGTGACCGTCCCGACCGCAAGTATAGCGCCGTCCGCCAGGGCGAATACCCGGTCCAGCACACCGGCGGAAGTCGGAGTGTCTCCGAATATGGCGTTGTCCGTAGACTGCCACAGGAGATCTCCCAATGCGGAGAACCGGAACAGCCGGTCGATTGGATTGCCGTTAGCCGTTACGTTGTTCTGCTTCCTGAGTGACAAGGAGAATGATCCGTCCGGGAACACGCACATCGCGAGAATGTAGCCGCCGAATGCCTCGATGTCCAACTGGCGGTCCAGCGCCACGGTCCCGTCCGGTTTGAACCGGATCACACGCGGATGGTACAGCGGCATCTGACCGGTCTCCGTCCCCTCGACCACCGTCTGGGACACCGCGAGGCAACCGCCGTCCGGAAGCGCGGCCAAAAGATCGGAAGACTGGCCGGCCGGTAGCTCGACATGGATGGCCGGCACTTTGTCCTTGTCCACCGGTTGCACCGCGACATAATGGACCGTATGCACGGAATCCGGCGAAAACCAGTCGGACGGCGCTGGCGTGGGGGTGAAGTCCGGCGGGTCGAACGGATCCGCGGCTTTGGAAGATGGTGTGCAGCCAGCCAGTGCCAATGTCGTCGCCAGAAGCAGCGCCAGCACCCTTCTCATGAGAAACGCGCGATTCGGATGGCCCATATACGACTGTTTCATGTCCCTCGCACCTCTCCCGGTCGAATACTGTCATTCCGGATTCCCGGGCAGCTCGGCGACAGAATCCCCCCACGCCAGCTTCCGGGAAATCCGATAGGATTCGGGATCCTTACCTTTGGTGACGGTCTGCGTGCGCAGTCCGTCCGTCGTGCAGTACTCCAGCCTCAGCAGCTTTTTCCCATAGACCGGATGGCGCAGGACGCGCGCCGCATACGGCAGGCCCGGGTGCCGCGACAAGGCGAGGTACGTGAACTTTTCGTCCTCGTACGGCAGTTCGCCGGCCTTGACCTGGCGTTGCAGGCTGATCCGGGCGAGCCGCCGTGAAAAGTGGCACCAGTCGTCCGCCGTCATCGGACACGCGTTTGCGTGCGGACAGGGCGCGAGGATATGGCATCCCTCCCGTTCGGTGAACCGGTCCCGTACGCGGCGCAGGATCCCGAACCGTTCCGGCGTTCCGGGTTCGACCAGCAGCAGGACGCCGGCGGTCATGGACCAAAGACGATCGATCGCCTCCATCCGGTCCCCCGGCGGCAACTCGCCGATCATGTAGGAAGCGACGACCAGGTCGAACCGGTCCGCCGGATCGGCCTGCCGGATATCGGCCTGCCGCCACTCCGCCCCTGCGAGCGAGGGAACGGGCGAGTGCGCAGCCAGTTCCCGGCCCGTGGCCATCATATGCCTCTCCTGCTCGCACAGGACGATCCGCCCGATCGACGGCCAACGCTCCGCCACCGCCCACGCGGCCGTGCCCGGCCCGGCCCCGGCGTCCAGCAGGCTGCCCGGCGTCCAGTCCGGCCGGCACAGCGAGACGCTCTCCAGCGCGGCGTCCACGGCCGCGAACGTCGCCGGCATCCGATAGACCGAGTAGGCTCCTGCGGTCTCCCCGTCCGGAACCAATCGTAACCCCGCAGGACTGCCGGGTGCCCGGTAGTTCGTCGACAAAACCGACGCCTTTTCCGACAGGGACCGCAGCGACCGGTGGCTGGCCATTTCCTCGATGGCGTTTTTCAAGCTGGGCGGGATTTCCATTTTCTTCTGTCCCTACTCGTTGTTGAATCTCTTCTCGAACGCGAAATACGCTTCGGCTGTTCCGACCGTTTCATCAAACAGGACGTTCGTGGCCGGAAATCCGTTTCATGCGTCCCGCTCCAGCGTCTCCACGTTCTTTTTCGCCAGCTCGTTCGTGTCGATGGTCTTCCCGAAGACGATGAAACGCCAGAAGAGAAACTCCGTCACGAAATTGATCAGCATCGTCCCGATCAGCACCACGTACTCGTTCCAGCCGGCACCGGTCAGCCGGTCGCCCCACCAGGTCGACAGCGGGGTGAAAACGCAGTAGTAGCCCGCGACCTTGAGCATCGCCAGCGGGATGTTGTTCGCCGACTTGAACGTGAAACGCCGGTTGACGGTGAAATTGTACAGCACCGAAAGGATCAGGGCGATGAGATAGGCCGGCCAGTAGCGCAGGTGCGCGATTTCGTTGAGCAGCGTGAAGGTGATGATCTGGATGACGCCCGCCGACGCGGAAAACAGGACGAACTTGACCGATTGCTCCAGGATCTGCCGCCGGGTTGGTGCCATCTTCTGTTCCAGTGCCATTGCCCCTCCTAGTGGATGCTCTCCGATGTAGTCCCTGCCATTGTATCACTGACCGACATATGGTACAGCGGCTCCGATACGATGGACAAGAAGGGGCAGCGTCGGTCTGTCCGGTCAACGTTCCACATGAAGGGGAGGATTGCCTTGAATACAAACCTGACGGAAATCATCTTTATCCTGGACCGAAGCGGATCCATGGGCGGGCTCGAGAACGACACGATCGGGGGCTACAACGCGTTCCTGCAGAAGCAGCGCGAGACCGAAGGCGAAGCGCGCGTCACGACGGTCCTGTTTGACGACCGGTACGACCTGCTGCACGACGGCGTCGCGATCGGTCTCGTCCGGCCGATGACGGATGAGGAGTACTTTGTCCGCGGATCGACCGCCCTACTCGACGCCGTGGGCGGAACCCTCCTCCGGGTCGGGCGCCGCCTGCACCGGACGCCCGAGGACGAGCGGCCGGGCAAGGTGATCGTGGTCATCACCACCGACGGCATGGAGAACAGCAGCCACCGGTTCTCCGCCGAACAGGTCAAGGAGCTGATCACCGTTCAGCAGGACAAGTACAGCTGGGAATTCATCTTTCTCGGCGCGAACATCGATGCGGTGGAGACCGCCGGGCACCTGGGCATCCGTGCGGAACGCGCGGCCAACTACGCGGCGGATCGCGTCGGTACGCCGATGATGTTCGAGAGCATGTCCCGCAACGTCTCCATGCTTCGCAGCAAGGGCGTCATGGAGGAAAACTGGAAAGAAAAACTGCTGGAGGAACACGACGACTGACCACATTCGGGGATGCGCGTCGCAAGAAAAGGGGCGTCGGGCGAAACCGGCGCCCCCTTTGCTGCCTGCGGCTCCCTAGAGAATCGGCAGTCCCAGCGTGACCTTGAGTACATGCAGCAGGATCGCGGTAAACAGCAGGATCGCGATCGTCCGATGCGCGTAAAGCCACAGGCCGGCCTTTTTCTTTTTGACGTACGTTCCGAACGCGCCCAGAAACGACTGGATCACCAGCAGGCTTCCCGCGATGACGCCGGTCTTGTAGAATCCCCAGGACAGGTACTGGATCGTGAAGTGGGCGGCAAGAGCCACCGATGTGAATATCGCGAAAAACCGGTGGTATCGGACGATGAACCGCATGAACGCCGTGTACCGTTTACGCGCGGGGGAATCCGCGGGGAGACCGGCAAAAAACCTGCGGTTGACCCGCTTGACGAAGTAGTTCAGGATCGTCAGGGTGTATCCCGTGACGATCAGCCATCCAAGAATCCTGCCAACGACATAGGTGTTCATTGAGGCCTCCTGATCCGTCCGTGTCTCATTCCGCGAGGACGCCGATCTTGACGGCGGTCAAGAGCTTCTCGACACCGTGTGGAGCGGACTTGAGCTCCTCGGTGTAGTCCTTGCCGGCCTGGAACTTGCCGGCATGCAGCCTGGCTCCCCATTGCGCCACCGCAGTGACATCGTATACGATCCCGTCCACCGCGATGTACGCCTTGTTTCCGTTCAAGCCGTCAAAGCCCGCCAGTTCCGTCAACGTGAATGTCTTCTCCGATGCGGAGACGGTTGTCGCGGTTGTCGTCGATCCCGTTGTTCCGCCGCATGCCGCCAGGGACAGCATGAGAACCAGGAGGATCGCGAGAACCGGAAAAGCATAGGGGGCGCGAACCGGGCGGTGATCCTGTCGAGCGGTCATGTTTCATTCCTCCTGTGATGGATATGGGGCTATGCACAAAAACACACCTGTAAAGTCAGTATACCCCAATGCAGGAACGCGCCGGAATCCGCCGGCAGCGGTACGGAAAGCACCGGCACCTTATCTAATATAATGGATCCATACCCATGCGAAGACCCATGAAGCCGGAGGAACCCCAACACATATGGAAAAGAGCGACATCCTGGCCCTTGCGCAGCGGATGCTGGACGACCCGAAGCAGACATTCATCCTGGGTACACTCACGGAAGACGGGTATCCGGACGCGAGGCTGATGGGCAACATCTGCGGCAAAACACTGTCCGAGGTCTATTTTACCTGCCCGACCGGTACACGAAAAATCGACGAACTCTCCGGAAATCCAAAGAGCTGCCTGTATTTCACATCCGGCGAAGGCACCGTCTGGCTCTATGGCGAGGCGACCGCGACACGGGATCCCGCAGTTCGGGAACGGGTCTGGGACGAACGCATGCGCGGGATCTATCCCGAGGGCCCGGAGTCCCCGCGGCTCGTGATCATCCGGTTTGTCCCCGAGCGGTTGCGATACCGTGACCGGACGTCCGGGTATGCCGAATTCGATCTCCCGGCGGGCAACGTTTAGGGAAGGCGGCAAGACACGATCAGCCGAGACGCTGTTCGGTTCGCGACAGGATCTCCGCCTGGATATCGGGTTTCAACTGCGTGAAATACGCACTATAACCGGCGACGCGCACCACCAGATCGCTATACCGTTCCGGATGCGCGACGGCGTCCTTCAGCGTTTCCGCATCGATGACATTGATCTGCAGTTCCTGTCCGCCCAGGATCATGAACGCGGTGACGAGGTCGCGCATCCGCGCAACGCCGTCTGTGGAGCGGACGCTCGATGCCGACAGCTTGATGTTGCAGGTGTTGCCCGCCGGCCAGTGGTTGATGTTGTCCAACCCCGCCACGGACCGCAGCAGCGCGGTCGGTCCGTTCCGGTCCGCGCCCTGGCAGGCGCCGACCCCGTCCACGATCGGCGCGCCCTTATGGCGTCCGTCCGGCGTTGCCGCCGTCAAGCGGCCCAGGTCCACATGGCCGTTCACCGGCCAGATGCCGCACGTATAGCGGCCGTTGCGCGGATCGGCCTGTTTGTCGTAGAAACCGGCATGCACCGCGTTGACCCGGTTGCACAGGTCGTCGGCTTCGGCCACATCGTTCCCGAACCGCGGGGTGCGGTTCGCCAGCAGCAGCCGCAGGTCCTCCCGGCCGGCATAATCGTTCAGCAGGATTTGCCGGAGTTCGGCCATCGTCACCCGTTTTTCATCGAACACCCATTTCTTGACCGCCATTAAGCCGTCGCTGGCGTTGACCTGGCCGAAGATCGCCACGCCAGGCAGGCTGTAGCGCGTCCCGCCGTACACCATGTCGCGCCGGTTCGCCAGACAGTCGCCCAACAGCGAGGACATCAGCGGGCAATAGCCGTACTGCTTCTGGACTTCGCTCGAGATGTGCGCGGCCAGCAGGTTGAGACCGGCCAGGCACTCGGACTGGTCGCGGTAGGCGTTCCATACTTCGTCGAACGACTGGAAAGAGGCAGGATCGGCGGTCTGATAACCGAATTGCCGGCCCGTGATCATCGACCGGCCTTCGTTCAGCGTGAGTTCGAGCGCTTTCGCGCAGTTCAGGTGGCCGCCGGCCGTCATGCCCATCTGGGCGCCGGGCACGCTGGCCTCCACACAACCCACGAGTCCGTAGCCGATGGCGTCTTCCCGTGCCACGCCGTGACAGGTCAGTGCCTCGATGATGATGTCGTCGTTGAACACAGCGGGGATGCCCATGCCCTCCGCCAGAATCCGGTGTACCTTGTC
>CAZNGQ010000097.1:0-9609 GCA_964572095.1 uncultured Oscillospiraceae bacterium | reverse complement strand
CCGGCATCGACGCCGGAGATCCCCTCGGTGTGGATTTCCTTCCATTGGACAAAGCCGCCGTAGGCGATGCTGGACAGGATCGCCAGCTTGCGGCAGGAGTCCGTCCCCTCGATGTCGGACGCGGGTTTCTGCTCCGCGAATCCATGGGCCTGGGCTTCGGCAAGCGCCTCGGAGAACGGGATGTCCGCCTGCTCCATGCGGGTAAGGATGTAGTTGGTCGTCCCGTTGAGGATGCCGGTTATGCCGCGGATCTCATTGGCGGCCAGGCAGACGCGCATCGGATGGATGATGGGAATGCCTCCACCGACGCTGGCTTCAAACAGGTAACGTACGCCATTGGAGGTAGCCAGATCCATCAGTTCCGGGCCGTGCGTGGCGACTAGTTCTTTATTTGAAGTGACAACATGTCGTCCTGACATCAGCGCTTTTTTTGTGAACTGATAGGCCACCCCGACACCACCGATGGTTTCCACCACCACACGGATTCCGGAGTCGTTCAGCACATCGTCAAAGTCGGCGGTCAGGCAGTGCTCCAGAGGATCCCCGGGAAAGGGGCGGATGTCCACGATGCGCCGCAGATCGAGATCCAGTCCCGTGCGTCGCCGCATCGCTTCCCTGCCGCTTGAAAGCAAGCGGCCTGTTCCGGCCCCTACAACGCCGTATCCGAGAATCGCCACACCTGCCATGTTCCGTACCGTGCCGGCCCTTGAGGGACGGCCCCCTTCCTAGTCTCTGGCCATGATCCTGCAGGACCGGACGCCGGATATGCTTGCCAGGTCGTCCATCAGGATCTGAAGATCTGTATTCATGCGATCGGTTTCCATCGTGATGGAAACATCTGCGAGTCCGTTGAGCGGAAAATTCTGGTTGATGGTCAGGATGTTGCCCTGTGCCTGCGCGATGCGGTTGATGATGCCGGACAGGATGCCGGGGAAATTCTCGACCGCGAAGATCAGGGTGACCACCCGGTTGTGGTTGCTTTCATAGAATGGCAGAACGGCGTCCTTGTACTTGTAGTAGGCGCTCCGGCTCAACCCGACCACACGGACGGCTTCGTTCACCGAGTCCGCCTTGCCGGAATTGAGCAGCCGCTTGACCTGCATGACCTTCACAAAGACTTCGGGTAAAACATCCGCCTTGATCAGCAGATAATCACTGTCCATGTTTTCCTCGCGTCAACCTTGCCAGAAATGGCGTTGTGTTTCCTTCGCGGACAAAAGTCCACCTGAAAGACTATAGCATGCCGCGGGCATCCGGTCAACTTAATTGAAACCGATGTCCACGATCCCGCTTTCCTGGATCGCGGATCTGCGGATGGACAACATCCGGTTCATCACGGTGATCGCCAGGTACCTCGCCGAGGGCAGGCGGCCGAAACCGCGCGCCGAGCCGGGATTCAACAGCAGGACGGCTCGCCCGCCGGATGTCGTCCGGCGTTCCAGGGCATAGCCGTGCGTATGGCCGAACAGGACGACATCGGCTTCCAGATCTTCCGCCAGGACGATCAAGGGGGACAGCGCGGCCTTGACCCGCTGGACATGCCCGTGTACGCAGGCGATCCGCAGGCCGCCGGCTTCGATCAACCGCAGTCCCGGCAATCCGGCATTCCAGGGATCCCGGTTGCCTGCGACGGCAAAGACCGGCATCCGCTGCGAGACGCCCGGGATCCATCCGGTATCTTCCATGTCGCCAAGATGGATCAGGGCGTCCGGACGGGCATCAGCCGGCATGTCGGCCACGGCGCGGATGGCGGTGTCGTCTCCGTGCGTGTCGGACAAGACCGCGATCTGAACGGCTTCACTCCCGTTTTTGCCGACGATCCGCTCAGGCGCGGGCATCAAGTTCGTTCCCCAGCCGCTCGGCCATGGCACGAAGCGCCAGACCGCGATGGCTGATGGCGTGTTTCTGCTCCGGATCCATTTCCGCGGTGGTGCATCCGAATTCCGGAACATAGAAAACGGGATCATATCCGAAGCCGTTCGTTCCGCGCAGTTCCCGGATGATCCGGCCGCGGCATTCGCCATGTGTCGTGAAACATGTGCCGTCCGGGCGGCATACCGCCACCGCACAGTGGAAGGAGGCGCTCCAGTCTTTGGGATCCACGCCGTCCAGCATGTCCCAGATCCGGGCGATTTTTTCCGGGTACCCGGTGTTCTCGCCGGCGAACCGCGCGCTGTAGATGCCCGGCGCGCCCTGGAGCGCATCGATGGAAAGCCCGGAATCGTCCGCCATGACGTATCCACCGGTGACGGCATGCACGGCTCGTGCCTTGATCAGGGCGTTCGCCTCGAACGTGGATCCGTTCTCCTCGATCTCGCCGACGAAGCCGGCATCGGCCATCGATTGGATCCGGAAAGGGAAATCCGCCAGGATCTCCTGGATCTCGCGGATTTTGTCCTTGTTTCCGGTCGCCAGGATGAATGGCTGGACGAACGGGTCCGTGGATTCGCCGTGTTTCATGTCATTTTCCTCCAGGCTTTCGGGTACTGGTTTTTCAACATCCGCAGGTTGTCGCACTTTCCCCAGCCAAGAGGATGCCCGTCGACAAAAACCGGGATGCGCCCCTCCGTGACGGCATCCGCTTCCTGCAAGGCCAGGGTCTCTCCCCGGAGGTAGCGCATCACACGGCCATCCTCGAGCGGGAGGTCCAGAATGCCGTCAAGATCGCTCTGGTCAAGCGTAAGCAGCAGGGAATGCGACGGCTCGAACCGCGATCCCCGGGGGTCGACCGTTCTCGATCCCGTATACAGGCCGTGCTTGAGGACACGCAGCCCATCCAGCGGGGGCGGCGGTTCGGGCAGCCAATGTACATGGGTTTCCTGGGTTCCCCTCGTGCTTTGCGGATCGGGCCGTGATACGGAAGTGCCGATCCAGCTGCCGGCGGCAGACAGCCTCTGCGCAGCGGCCGTACTCAGGCGCACATCCGCCTGGCGAAGCAGGTCGGCCAGGTCTTCCTTGCGATCGTAGCGGGCCGGCGGCGGGGTGAACGGATCCCCGCTGTCCCCGTTTTTTCGCAGGAGGGCGCAGAAATGGCCTTCGCCCGGTGTGCGGTGCGGCCAGATCCGGACGGTGCATACCGCCTGCGAAACCGACAGTCCGCCGTCGGCCGGCAGGCTGATCCCCCGGGACAGCCCTTCCGCAGGAGGGACGGGCAGAATCTCATACCCCGGATGCTCCAGGAGGAAACGCGCGACCATGCCCTCGTCTTCACCGTGGTTGAACGTACAGGTGGAATACACCAGAATGCCGCCGGGCCGGAGCATACGGTCCGCCGCATGCAGGATTTCTCTCTGCATGGCCATACAGACGGGTGGTCCGAACCGGTCCCACCCGGATACCGCCCGGCCGTCCCGCCGGAACATGCCCTCACCGGAACAGGGAGCGTCGACCAGCACCCGGTCGAAATAGCCGGGCAGCCGGTCTGCGATGTGATCGGGAGGTTCGTTGAGGACCACGGCGTTGGAGACCCCGTGAAGCTCGAGGTTGCGGATCAGCACGCGGGCGCGGTCCGCGTGGATGTCGTTGCAGAAAAGCAGCCCCTTGCCGCGCATTCCTTCCGCGATGCGTGTGGATTTGCCTCCGGGCGCGGCACACAGGTCCATCACGTGTTCGCCGGGCCGGGCGTCCAGGATCTCCGCAGGCAGCATCGCGCTCGGCTCCTGCAGGTAGAAAAGCCCTGCGTGGTAGTACGGATGCCGTCCGGGAGCCCGATCGGGAGGCAGTGCGGACGGCAGGACACAGCCGCTTGCGCTCCAGGGCACTGGCTGCGTCCCGTCGAGTCCCATGCGGTCGAGCAGGTCCGGCATGGCTTCCCGGCCGATTCCCTTGAGCAGGTTGCCGCGGATTCCCGACAGGGGGGATTGGTCGAAAGACGAGAGAAACGCCGTCCACTCCTCCCCCATCCCGCTGTCGTCGAACTGGCGGGAGAGGGTGGAAAGAAAGCGTTCCGGGAGCCTCATATGCGGACTCGGCATACGGTTGTATCGGTCACATGCGGTCGGCCACATCGATGCCGAGCAGGTACATGCCCATGCGGATCGTTGCGGACACCGCCTCGCACAAGGCCAGCCTGGCCGTCACGAGGTCCGGGGAGCCTGCCGACAGGATCGAATGGCTGTTGTAGTACTTGTTAAACGTGCGCGCGAGACCGCCGACCTGGCGGGTGAGGTGGAACGGCTCATAGTCCGATGCCGCCTGCGCGATGGCGTCTCCGAATCCGTCCAGCTGGCGGGCGATCTCGAACTCCTCGGGCGCATTGAGCAGCAGCAGCTGGCTGTCCGTGACGCCGTCAAGCGTCATGCCGGCATCCGCGGCCTTGCGCAGAATGCTTCGGATGCGCGCATAGGTGTAAAGGACATAGGGCGCGGTGTCGCCCTCAAAGTCCAGCATGTCTTCCCAGGTGAACACAATGTCACGCTCGCGCCCGTTCTTGAGGTAGGTATAGATCACGGACCCGATGCCGACTTTCTCCGCGATCTCCTGCATCTCCGTAGCGGACATGTCGGTTCCCCGCGATTCCGAATTCTTCTCGATGATCTCATAGGTTTTCGCGACCGCCTGATCAAGCAGGTCGTCCAGCCGGATGACATTGCCCTCGCGGGTCGAGAATTTCGCGTCGGCGAATTTCAGGAGGCCGAAACCGATATGCACGCAATCCCGGGCGAACCCAAAGCCGGCTTTCTCCAGCACGGAGAACACCTGCTTGAAATGGAGCGCCTGCGGCGTGCCGACCACGTAGATGTTTTTGTAGAAACGGTATTCCTGCATCCGGTACAGGACGGCGGCGATGTCCCGCGACGCGTAGATCGTCGTACCGTCGGACTTGAGCACGATGCAGGGAGGCAGGTCGTACTCGTCCAGCCGGACCACCATGGCGCCCTGGCTCTCCTCGAGGATTCCCTTTGACTGGAGCATCTCGACGACGGCCGGGATCTTGTCGCTGTAAAAGCTCTCGCCATTGTAGTTGTCGAACGACACGCCCAGTCTCTTGTACAGACGGTCGAACTCCCTCAGGCTGAGGTCCTTGAACCGCTGCCAGATCGCGACTTCCTTCGCGGAGCCTTCCTCCAGCTTGCGGAAATACATCCGGCCCTCGTCCTCGAGCTCGGGATGCTCCTCGGCTTCCTTGTGGAATTTTACATAGATGCGGAACAGCTCGTCGATCGGCGCCGCTTCCAGCGCCTGTTCGTCACCCCAGCGCAGGTAAGCCGAAATCAGCTTGCCGAACTGGGTTCCGTAGTCGCCCAGATGATTCATGCGGACGACCGGGTACCCCAGATGGTCGTAGATGCGCGCCAGGCTGTGCCCGAGGATCGTCGTGAACGCATGCCCGACATGGAATGGTTTCGCGATGTTCGGCGAGGAGTACTCCAGGATGACGGTCTTGCCGCTGCCGATGTCGGAGGAGCCAAGCCGGCCGCCGGCCTCGAGGGTCCGGCGGATGGTGTCCGCGGTGTAGTTCTTCTGGTTGAGAAAGAAGTTGACATACCCGCCCACCGCCTCGACGCGGTCGAGGGACGCCAGTTGACCCGCCGCGCGCGCCGCGATGTCGGCGGCGATCGCCGCGGGCGCCTTGCGCAGGGCTTTGGCGAGCTTGAAGCACGGCAGCGCGAAGTCGCCCATGTCCGAAGGCGGAACTTCGAGCGCCGCGGACATCTGGACGGGGTCCAGTCCGGTCAGCCGGATGAGCAGGTCGACGATTTCGCTTCTTACGTCCATCAGTAGATTTTCCCTTCCGGAAGACCGGCGGCGATCTCGCCGGCCAGGTCGTACAGCCATCCGAACCGCTCCGCGATGCGCAGGATCGTGAACTTGGGACGGACTTCCTTGCCAAAGGCGATCGCGTCGTAGGCTTCGCTCACGGTATAGCCCAGCTGGTCCGGACGGACCGGTCCGCCGACGGAAAGGATGCGCTCCTTTATTTCGGGCAGCAGTTTTCGGAACAGGTCGACCGTCTTGTATCCGTAAGAATCCATCGCCTGTTCGATGTTGCGTTTCTGGGCATCCCACTCCGCGCCGGATGGCGGGACGCATTCGTTGATGGCGATGGCGTTGTCGGCCAGTTTTCCGTAGACACGCCGGATCTCTTTCTCCCAGGAAACGGCGTCCAGGGTCGGACGCTGTTCGGGCATTCCATTTGAAAACAGGCGCAGGTACATATACATCGTGATCAGGGTGCCGATGCCGACCTTGTCCCCGTGCAGGCTGCCGTGGCGGCCTTTCTGGATGTCGGAGATCTCCAGCAGATGGGAGATGTGATGCTCGCCGCCGGATGCGGGCCGGGAGTTCCCCATAAGCTGCATCGCGACGCCGGTCAAGGCCAGCGCCCCCATCAGCCGTCCATACGCCTCGGGCTTATGCGCAGAGAGGTCGTCCGTCAACGGCAGGCATTCGTCGAGCGCCTTTTCGATCATCAGCGCGATGAGGGGACAGTATTCCTCCCCCTCGACATCCCGGGCGATTTTCCAGTCGAGCAGCGCGACGAACTTGGCCATGACATCGCCATACCCGGCCGCGCTCATCTTGGCGGGGGCGTCCATGAGCACGTCGGTGTCCGCGAAAATCGCCAGCGGGGCGACGCCGGTGTAGGTGATCTTGAAGCCGTCCACGATCACCGGCGTGCTGGTCGAGGCGTATCCGTCCACCGAGGCGGCCGTGCCGACCGAGACGAACGGGACGCCGGTCCGGAGCGAAGCATACCGCACGGTATCGGTGATACAGCCGCTGCCGCAGGAGATGAGGAACCCCGGGTTGCTCACCATGGCCAGCATGACGCGGCCGATGGCGAACGAGTCGGCATGCAGGCCGTCCATATGGAAAATGAAGGTCTCGGGATTGTACCGCTCCAATCCGGCCAGCAATTTCTCCCCGCAGGCCGCAAAGGTGTTGTCGTCAAAAACCACCAGCGGGCGTCCGGTCAGCCCAAGCGTCGCGATCCGGTCGCCGATCGTCGCAAACAGATCCGGCCCGATGTCCAGAATGCGGGTGTCCGCACGGTGCGTGCGGCCGCAGGCCGGACAGACGAACGACTGGCCGAGGACCTCGGTGATGATTTCATCCGATCTCATACCCTTCCAACGATCCAGATCCGGTCGATAAGCCATGTGTCATTCCCTCTTTTCCACTATCGCATCACGCGAAACCGCGCTTTCGGATTTTTCAACATGATACCACGAAGTTGGGCCGGACGGGCTATTTCACCCGGTCGAGCGCCTTCAGGAGTCCGTACAGGATCGCCTGCGGGCGGGGCGGGCAGCCCGGCACATAAACGTCTACGGGAACGATCCCGTCGATGCCGTCGGCCGTCGCGTAGCTGCCGCGGAAAATGCCGCCGCTGCAGGCGCAGGCCCCGACCGCGACCACCAGTTTGGGATCCGGTGCGGCGTTGTACGTGCGGACCAGGGCTTCCTGCATGTTCCGTGTGCCGGTGCCGGTGACCAGGAGCAGGTCGGCATGGCGGGGCGACGCGACAAAGTGGATGCCGAACCGCTCGACATCGTTGAACGGGTTGTTCAACGCGTTGATCTCGTAGTCGCAGCCGTTGCAGGATCCGGCGTCCACCTCGCGGATCTGCAGGCTGCGTCCGAACTGCCCGCTGATCCGCTGTTTGAGCTGTCCGCACAGTTCCTCGCTGGAGACCGCCGGAACATCCGACGGGCGCACGACTTGCGGTACGGTCCGCAGACGGTCCCTGCTTTTTTCCGCCAGCTCGAACGCGGTCGTCATGCGGGCGGCGCCCGCCGGGCAGGCCTCCTCGCAGAGCGCGCAGAACACACATTCGTCATAGTTGATGCCGATCTTGCCAAGAGCCGCGTCCGCGTGGATCGCCCGCGAGGGGCAGCGCTCCACGCAAGCGCCGCAAAAGGTGCACAGACCCGGGTCGATCTCCGGTTTTGACACAAACCGGGCGGAATTCATCGGTTTGCGCGGATAGCCCAGTGTCAGTCTGGGATACCGGATCAGCTTTCGGATGGCCTTGAACATGTTCTTCCGTCCTTTTCTGTCGGCGCCTGGCGAAGTCTACAGGTCGTTACCGGCGTATGACAGGTTGAAGCTCTTGTTGATCAGCGGGAAGTCCGGCACGATGTTCCCCTTGACCGCGTGCGTCAAGGCGGGCCAGTTGCAGAACGACGGGGTGCGGATCTTGTACCGGAACACGGTGCCGCCCTCCCCGGTCATGACCCAGTGGACGTTCTCCCCCCGCGGGGACTCAGTCAGGCCGAAAGCGGAGCGGTACGGGGGCAGATCGGGCAACGGATCGAAGACGCCGCCGGCCGGCATGGCCGCGAGCGCGGCCGACATGAGGTCGACGGAGGCCAGCGCCTCATTGATTTTCGTGTCGATGCGACAGCTGACGTCGCCGTTTCGGCATACCGGAACGGTAAAGTCCATCTTGCCGTAGGCGCCGTAAGGAAAGTCCTTCCGGACATCCTGCCGGATCCCGGAAGCCCGGGCGGGCGGTCCGACGGCATGAAGATCGAGGGCGGTTTCACGCCGCAGGATGCCGGTGTTTTCCGTGCGGTCGGCAAACAGGCTGTTGGAACGGATGATGTCCGCGGTATCCGCCAGTTCGGCACGGATCTTGCGGAGCTGGCCAATGGCGGAGTCTTCCTTGCCCGAGAGAAAATCCCTGCGGACGCCGCCCGGACGGTTGACGCTGCGCAGGAAGCGCATGCCGCAGAACTCGTCCGCCAGCAGGTAGGCCCATCCGCGGATCATCCGAAACTGGTAGGTGGCGAATCCGTACCCGGTGTCCAGGCAGACGCCGGCGAGATCGCCCAGGTGGCTGGTCAGGCGTTCAAGCTCGGCGAAGACGAGGCGGGTGTGGTCCGCCCGCGCGGGAACCTGAGCCCCGGCGATCTTCTCGACAGCCAGGCAGAAGGCAAGCGAGTTCGCGAAGGTCTCGTCACCGGAAATGCGCTCGGAGATATACAGACACCGCTCGATCCCCTGGCCTTCGCACAGTTTCTCGATGCCTTTATGGACGAAATACAGCTGAGCCTCCAGGTTGATGATCGGCTCGCCGGCGACGCTGAAGCGGAAATGCCCCGGTTCGATGATGCCGGCATGGACTGGGCCGACGGGGATCTCAAACACCCCTTCGCCCGAGACGCGCTGGAACAACGGCTTCAGCCCGGCGTTCCCGAGACGCCTCGTGCCATCGAAATCCTTGCGAAGCGGATACTCGCCCAGCGGCCAGTTCCCGTGGAAAACCAGTCGCTTGGGGTCCGGATGGCCGATCGGTCGGAGCCCGAACAGGTCCTGGATCTCGCGTTCGTACAGCCCGGCGGCATGGACGGTCGCGCTGATGGAGGGGAATTCGGCGCGGTCCGGGGAAACCGGGATCCGGAAGACCAGGATCGTCCCGCTCTCCTGGTCGGCAAAGGCGTAATACACGGCGAATACCCCGGAGAGGCCGCGTTCGTCGTTGGCAAACAGGGAGACCAGCGGAAATCCGAGCGTTCCGCCCACATGCCGCGCGATTTCCGGCATACCGGACGGGCGGACTTGCATGCGGATTTCGTTGCCGTTCATCGTTTCCGCGGAGAGGATGTCCTCGGGAAAAATCGTATTCAACTGACGGATCCGATCCTGCATTTCCATTCTCAC
>CAZNGQ010000096.1:0-9650 GCA_964572095.1 uncultured Oscillospiraceae bacterium | reverse complement strand
ACCGTCGTAGAACAGCGGTAGCAGGTGCCGACATTGTGCCGGTGGGGCTCGGTCTTCACCAGGAATCCGCCGCTTTCAAGGTCTGCGATGACCTTTTTGCGCGCGTCGTACCGGTCCATGCCCGCATAGATCCCGCCGCGGGAGCTGATACGGGCATCGTCGGTCATGATGTCGACGATCTCCAGTTTGTGCCGCAGCCCGACTTCGTAGTCGTTGGGATCGTGCGCGGGCGTGATCTTGACGCAGCCTGTTCCGAACTCCTTGTCCACGTAGGTGTCGGCGATGATCGGGATCCTGCGGCCGACCAACGGCAGAATCGCGAACTTGCCAACCAGTGCGGCATACCGTTCGTCCTCGGGATGGACGGCGACCGCGGTGTCGCCCAGCATGGTTTCCGGTCGGGTTGTGGCGACGGTGACAGAGCCGCTGCCATCCTCGAGCGGGTATCGGATATGCCAGAAATGACCGTCCTGTTCCTCGAATTCCACTTCGGCATCGGAGATCGAGGTCAAACAATGCGGACACCAGTTGATGATCCGCTCACCGCGGTAGATCTGTCCGCTTTCATACAACCGGACAAAGACTTCGCGCACCGCGGCGGAGAGCCCGTCGTCGAGCGTGAACCGCTCCCGATCCCAGTCGCAGGAACTGCCGAGCCGCTTCAGCTGTTCGATGATGCGGCCGCCGTATTCTGCACGCCAGGCCCAGGCCCGCTCCAGGAAGCCGTCCCTGCCGATATCGTCCTTCGTCAGGCCTTCTTCCGCCATCGCGGCGACGATCTTTGCCTCGGTCGCGATGGACGCATGGTCCGTGCCGGGCACCCACAGCGCTTCGAATCCCTGCATCCGCTTGAAACGGATCAGGATGTCCTGCAGCGTATTGTCGAGCGCATGTCCCATATGCAGCTGCCCGGTAATGTTCGGCGGGGGGATCACGATCGTGTAGGGCGGCTTGTCCGAATGCGCGTCGGCGTGGAAATGACCGTCCGCAACCCACTTTGCGTAAATGCGGCTCTCAATGTCCCTGGGCTCGAATGTCTTGGGGATGTCGTCGATGCGTGCCATGTGAACCTCCGAAATAATAAAAAAGCTCCGTCCAGCAATCAACTGGACGGAGCCAGGCTCCGCGGTACCACCAGTTTTCCCTGCAAAAAGCAGGACACTTCCGGCCATTGCGGCGGCCAACCGTCATCCGCTCCCGGGCGACCTTCCCCGCCGACTCTCCCAAGACATCTCCCAGCCAGCGGATGTCTCTCTCTGAGGGTGTCGTGGCAGGTACTCCTCCCGCTCAACACAGATAAATGTCCTATCATCATAGTCTGGCGGACGGCGGATTTCAACCCCGTCGCCTCAGCGCCCGTCCGGCTGTTCCTGTGTTACACTGACATCGTCGGTTCCCTACCCTGTAAGGGGCCCGGAACATTCTGGAAAGCGAGGATCATCCCCATGCTCAACTTCAATTTCTACAGCCCGACAGAGTTTGTTTTCGGCCGAGGCACCGAAGACCAGGTCGGCGCTCTGGTTGCCAAATACGGCGGCACCAAGGTCCTGATCCATTTCGGCGGAGGTTCGGTCATCAAGACCGGCCTGTATGACAAGACCGTCCGCAGCCTCGATGCCGCCGGCATCGCCCATGTCTCGCTCGGCGGCGCCAAGCCCAACCCGGTGGATTCGCTGGTATACAAGGGCATCGACCTGTGCCGGCGCGAAAATGTGGATTTTGTCCTGGGCATCGGCGGCGGCAGCGCCATCGACTCGGCCAAGGCGATCGCGGCCGGGGTCCCCTACGACGGGGATTTCTGGGATTTCTACTCGTACAAGGTCAAGCCGGCGAAAACCCTGAAGCACGGCTGCATCATCACGTTGCCCGCCACCGGTACGGAAGGTTCGGACAGCACGGTCATCACCCGCGAGGACGGCATGCTCAAGCGCGGCATGAGCACCGATCTCAACCGGCCGCTGTTCGCGATCATGAACCCGGAACTCACGTTCACGCTCCCGCCGTACCAGACCGCCTCCGGCGTGGCGGATATGATGGCGCATATCCTGGAGCGATATTTCACCAATACCCGTCACGTCGAAATCACGGACCGGATCAGCGAAGCGGTCCTGTCCACCATCGTCAACAACGCTCCGGTCGTCCTGCGGAGTCCGGAAGATTACGATGCGCGCGCGGAAATCATGTGGTCCGGCATGGTCGCCCACAACAACCTCTGCGGCGTCGGCCGGGAGCAGGACTGGAGCATGCACCAGCTGGAGCACGAGTTGAGCGCGAAGTACGATGTGGCGCACGGCGCCGGTCTGGCCGCGGTCATGCCGGCCTGGATCCAGTACCAGATGCCGCACAACTACATGCGGTTCGCGCAGCTCGCGGTCCGTGTGTTCGGCTGCGCAATGAACTTCGAGTCACCCGATGTGACGGCACGGGAAGGACTGGCGCGTTTCGCCTCGTTCCTGCGCGGCATCGGCATGCCGGTCAGCCTGAAGGAGCTCCATCCGGATTGCCGCATGGAGGACATCCCGGCCTTGACCGCCAAAGTCAAGCGCAGGCCGGACGGCGCGGTCGGCAATTTCCATCCGCTCCAGACGGAGGATATCGTCAAGGTCTACGAGCTGGCATTTGACTGGAAAGGCTGAACTAAAAGAGCCGGAAACCGCGAAGGGTTCCGGCTCTTTTCTTCCATTGCACGCCTCCGGCTACTACCGGATGTTTTTGCTAGACAGGTAGTTATAACTGGAACGCAGGCAGTCGAACGGGGATCCGACACAGGTATCCTGCTCCACCATCAGCCATTCGGTTCCCGCGTCGCGGCAGGCCTCCAGGATTGAATCGAAATTCATGTTGCCTTCGCCGACCGGCGTCATCACACGCCCGCCGTCGTATGCCATGTCCTTGAGGTGCACGACCTCCACACGGCCGGCCAGATGCCGGATCCACCAGGCCGGATCACCACCGCCGGCCTGCACCCAGAACGTGTCGAGGATGAATCCGAGACGCTGACGGTCAAATCCGTCCGCCAGCCGTTGCAGCAGGGTCATGCCGTCCGGGCGGGCGAATTCGAAATCGTGGTTGTGATAATGCAGTTTCATGCCGGCGGCAGCGATTTTTTCCGATGCCGGCGCGTAGTCCCGGATGAAGCGGTCGACCCCGTCCACACCGTTCCGGTATTCCTGCGGCATGCTGCCGATGCCGATATGCCGGCAACCAAGAATCCGGTGCTCCTCGATCACCTTCTCCGTTTCCAGCCGGATTCGCTCCTGCGTCGTGTGCGTGACGGCGACGGAAAGGCCGAACCGGTCGCACAGGGCGCGGATGCGTTCCGGCGCGATGGGTCCGACCGCGGAGACCTGTACGGACGGGTAACCCATCAAAGCGACTTTTTCCAGCGTCGCGGACAGACTCTCCTCGTTCTGTGTAAACTCCCTGACCGTATACAGCTGAGCGCCCAAAACCATGGTGAAAACCTCCGAATGCATGAATCCCGGGACCCGATTTCTTCCTTTCTCCTATAATACCCGTTTTCGCATGATCCCGACCGTTATTTTTGTCCATTCTGCCATCGGAATAAGACCGCATCGGTTGGTTTGTTTTGTTGTTAAAGTGGTAGAATAAGTGACATTGTGGGGATAAAAAACATGCTTGGAATCACTCATGACAATGTCTATCGCTATATTGGGAAGCCGTTCCGCTGGGTCTGGGCCCTGATCGGACCGCATCGCCTCAGCTATGCGGTTTGTCTGGGCATCACCTGCCTGCTGGTCACGTTCAGCGTCGTCCCGTCGACCATCGCGGGCCGGTTGATCGACGATGTCTTCAAGGGCGGCCACTTCGAGCGGCTGCCGGTTTATCTGGCCCTGATGATCCTTATTCCCTTCGTGCGGGCCCTGATCGGGGTCAGCAACCGTTATTTTTACGAAAGGGCCTCGCAGGACGCCCTTTTCCGTCTGCGTGCCGGCCTCTATGAAAACCTCCAGTCCATGGACCGCTCGTTCTACGACTCGACGCGTACCGGCGACCTCATGACCATCATGGGCGGCGACCTCGACATGATCCGGCACTTCATATCCTTTGTCATGTGGTCCAGTTTGGAACAGGTCGTGATCTTCGTCTTTGGCGGCATCTACCTGTTCTCCATCAATTGGGTGCTGGCGCTGACCGCGGTCTGCATCGCGCCGTTCATCGGCTTTTTCGCGTTCAAGCTGGGATCCGGGGTGCGTCCCTTGTGGCAGCAGGTCCGGAGCCGGTTTTCGGCTCTCAATTCCGTCGTCACGCAGAACATCGGCGGCCACCGGGTCGTCAAGGCGTTCGCGAGGGCGGATTTTGAAGAAAGCAAGTTCGAAAAAGAAAACGACGCCTACCGCAAGGCCAATGTCGACAGCGGACGCGTCTGGACACGCTATATCCCCATCCTGGACGGCATGGCCAATTTTCTGACCGTTCCGACCATCCTGGTGGGCGGTTACCTCGTTATCCGGGGCAAGATGACGATGGGCCAACTCGTTACGTTCAATGGTCTGCTTTTTCTCATGAGCAACCCCATGCGACAGTCCGGCTGGCTTATCAACGACATCCAGCGCTACGTCGCGTCGGCCGAGAGGATCCTCGACCTTCTGATCGGCCGTTCACGGGTCACCACTCCCGAGAAGGGAAAGAAACGGGCGATCAGCGGGAAAGTGGAATTCCGCGACGTCACATTCTCCTATCCGGGGTTCTCCCTGCGGACGGACCTCCGCCAGACCAACGCGCGCACGACCCCCGCACTAAACCGGCTGAGCTTCACCGTGGAGCCCGGCCAGACGGTCGGCATCATCGGGCTGACCGGTTCCGGCAAATCCACCCTGATCCAGATGATCACGCGCTTTTACGACCCGACATCAGGCCAGGTGCTGGTGGACGGCATCGACCTGCGCGAGTACGACCTCGACACGCTTCGGCGCTCCATCGGGCTTGTTTCCCAGGAGGTCTTCCTTTTCTCCGACACGGCGGAAGGGAACGTAGCCTATGGCAATCCCGATCTCCCGGTCGAGGATGTCGTGCATGCGGCCAAGGTTGCGGCGGCGGACGACTTCATCCGTAAAATGCCCGACGGCTACGACACGATCGTCGGCGAACGGGGGGTCGGCCTATCCGGCGGACAGCGCCAACGGGTCTCGCTGGCCCGGGCGCTGGCGTTCGATCCGGCGATCCTGCTGCTGGACGACACGACTTCCGCGGTCGACATGGAGACCGAGGCCGAAATCCAGAAGGCTTTGTCCGAGTCTTACGGGGACCGTACCGTTTTCATTGTCGCGCACCGTATTTCCTCCGTCCGTCACGCCGACCTGATCCTGGTCCTCAAGGACGGGGAGATCGCGGAGCGGGGACGGCACGAAGACCTGCTGGCGCTCGACGGCATGTACGCGGATGTGTACCATACCCAGTTGGGCGATTCCGGCATGAAAGGGGGTGAAGCGCATGGCCAGAAACCGGTATGACGTCGACGAGGAACTGGATGTTCCGTTCAATTCGCGCCAGTTCCGCCGCATTCTCCGTTATGTCCGGCCTTACGCGTCGCGGGTGGTCAAGGCGTTGGCCTTCTCCCTGACCGGCAGCGCGTTGAACCTGCTGTCCCCGATCCTTCTGATGCTGGTCATGGACACCGTCATCCCGAACAAGGATGTCCGCGGCCTGTTCCTGATTGCCATTGGCCTGACGTCGATCATTTCCATATCCGCTGTCCTGACGCGTGTCCGTATGAGCACGATGGTCACCGTTGGCCAAAGCATCATTCACGACATCCGTCTGGACATGTTCCGTCACCTGCAGGCGTTGCCTTTCTCGTATTTCGACAACCGCCCCCACGGCAAGATCCTCGTCCGCATCGTCAACTACGTCAACAGCATCAGCGACCTGCTGAGCAACGGCATTGTCAATGTCATCGTCGACATGATCAGCCTGGCGATCATCGTCGTCTACCTGTTCCTCGTGAACCCGGTCCTGGCGGTCTACTCGATGGCCGGCATCCCCCTCCTCCTGATCGGCGTCATGTCCCTGAAAGGCCTGCAGCGGCGTGCCCAGCAGGCACTGTCGCGTAAGATGTCCAACCAGACCGCCTATACCCATGAGAGCATCATCGGAATGAAGGAGACCCAGGCGTTCGTACGGGAGGAAGTCAACCGCGGCATCTTCGACAAGCTGCAATGGGCATACCGGAAACAGTGGATGAAGACGGCCATGCTGAACATCGTGCTCTGGCCGTATATCGACCTGGTCTCGAACGCCACCGTCGCCTTCCTGTACGGCCTCGGCGCCTATGCCATCACCGGCCGGATCGGGTTCGCCGTATCGGTCGGCGAGATCGTCGCGTTTGTCGGCTATGTCTGGCGCTTCTGGATGCCGATCACAAACCTGTCCAATTTCTACAACCAGCTGTTGAGCGCGGCGGCCTATATCGAGCGCATCTTCGAGTTTCTGGACGAGCCCCTGCTGATCGAGGACAGCAAGAGCGCGTACGACCTCCCCACCATCGAGGGGAATGTGACCTTCCGCGATGTGCGCTTCGAATACGATCCCGGCCATCCGGTTCTCACCGGCGTCACCTTCGAGGCGAAACCGGGCGACTCGATCGCCCTGGTCGGCCCAACCGGTGCCGGCAAGTCGACGATCGTCAACCTGATCGGCCGCTTCTACGACATGACCCCCGGCTGCCTGTTCATCGACGGCCACGACATCCTGGAGGTCCGCCAGGATTCCCTGCGCCGCCAGATGGGCATCATGATGCAGGAGCCGTTCCTGTTTCCCGAAACGATTCTGGAGAACATCCGGTACGGGAGGCTCGACGCGACCGACGAGGAGTGCGTCGAAGCCGCAAAGGCCATCCATGCGGACGAGTTCATAACACGGTTTCCCGACGGCTACCTCACGGTCATCAACGAGCAGGGATCCGGCGTATCGGCCGGTGAAAAGCAGATGATTTCATTTGCCCGCGTATTGCTGGCGAATCCGCGCATCCTCATTCTGGACGAGGCCACCGCGAGCATCGACACGCAGACGGAGAAGCTGCTGCAGAAGGGTCTCGAGCGTCTGCTCGCCGGCCGGACTTCCTTTATCATCGCGCATCGGCTCTCCACGATACGCACCGCTACGCAAATCCTGTATATTGATCACGGGAGCATCCAGGAGCGCGGGACGCACGAGGAACTCCTCGCCGCCGGCGGTTCCTACGCGCAGCTTTTCCACAGCCAGTATCAGGCGTTCTCTGAAACGGCGGCCAACGCGGTTTCCTGCCCTGCCGGTTAACGAAAGAGGTAATCATGACATCGCGAATGTCCGCCGGAATATCGGCCGCAGGCCGACAGCTTCGGGAGCGTTACGACGCCGTTCACAATAAAAAGGCCATCGGCGCGTTCATCCGCCATTACACCAGCTTTTTTGTCATTTTCGGGGTTTTCGGATCCTATCTGAGCACCTTTTACAGTCTGAAGGGGATTTCGATGTCCCAGATCGGACTGCTGATGGCCATCGGACCGTTGGCTTCGCTGACTGTCCAGCCGATCTGGGGCATTCTGGCGGACAAGTCCAAAGACAAGATCCGTATTCTCCGGATCATCCCGGCCGGAGCGGCCCTGACGGTTTTTCTTTTTTTCATTCCGAACGATTTTATCGGTTTCGCGCTTGCGTCGTTCCTGTTCATGGTCTTTCATACGGCGATCATGCCGCTCAGCGATGCCTACGCGGTCAACTACCTGACGGTGAACGGGCAGAAGTTCTCGATGATCCGCCTGTGCGGTTCGCTTGCCTATACGATATCGGCCTTTGTGTCCGGCTTTTTCCTGGACAACGGCAATCTCTGGATCATTTTCCCGTTCACCGCGATCCTGTACATCGCCGGTTTCCTCAACACCGGAACGCTGCCGCGCATGCCGCTGGAGCATTCCCAGGACCATAGGCCCTTTCGTGAGGTCATCCGGAACCGCAAGTTGATCCTGATCCTGTTTTTCGTGTTTTTCATGCAGCTGCCCTTGTTTTTCAACGCCTCTTTTCTCGGAGTCTATATTAAGGACCTTGGTTTCTCGGACAAGGTTCGCGGCATCATTTTCAGTCTGGTCGCGTTGAGCGAGATCCCCGTGCTGCTTGTCATCGACCGGGCCGTTCGACGGTTTCCGCTTTTCACCATTCTCATCTTTTCCGGATTCATGATGGTGATCCGGGTGATGATCTACGCATTCCTCCCCACACCGGCCTTCATCATCCTGGCGCAGTGCCTCAACGGCCTGACCTTCATGCCGGTGACCTACAGCGCGATCACGTATATCAACAACGAAATGCCGGTGGAATACAAAACGACCGGACAGAGCCTGCTCGCGCTGGTCCAGCAGGGTGCCGGCAATATCCTGGGCAGTGTTCTTGGGGGATTTCTGAGTGCCCGGTTCGGGATTGGCCATACGTATGGCATTTTCGGTCTTGTCCTGTTTGTCACGACATCGGCATATCTGGCCATCGATATCGTCGACCGGTTGAACAGGCGCCGGGAGACCACGGGCCGGCAGCCGGCGGAACGGGTCTAGAACCCGCTGCGGGCGGTCTCCATCAAGCCGAGGCGCGTCCATCCCTCCACGCGCACCTTTCCCCGGTCATCGGCGGTCTCGCTCTTTATCAGGGCGGTCAGGCGGGACTTGTCTTCTTCCCTGTCCAGGCGCATGAAGTCGATCAGGATCATCCCGGACAGGTTCCGAAGCCTCATCTGACGCGCGGTCTCCCGGACCGCTTCTTCGTTCACCATCCATGCCAGTTGACCGGGGCCGTCGGCGGACGCGCGGCCGGAATTGACATCGACCGCAACCAGCGTGCTGGTGCGCTGGATGGCCAGGAAGCCGCCGCAGGCAAGCGGCACGGTCTCCGACTCCATCTCGCGTCGGGCGGACTCCAGTCCATAGACATCCCGCAGGCTGCCCTGCGATTCGGGAACCTGGAGGCTCATGCGCCGTCGCGTCCCGATGTCCGGGGCTTTCATCCGGATCTCATCGAACAGCCCGACTCCCTCCACCAAAATCGGCGCGCCGTCGTCCCATTCCCGCAGCGCGATGCTGGCGGGGTCGCCGAACGAAAGCAGCAGGCGCGGAGCCGGACCGTTGTCGAGACGATCCGCAGCGAGTTTCCACAATTCGAGCAGGGCCGCCTCCTCTTGCCGGAACCGTTCCTCCGCCAATCCGGATTCCATTCGGGACAGGCAGCTCCTGCGAATGGATTTCCCGCCGGGCATGGCCACGGCGTACCGGCCCGGCAGGCGGATCACGGTGTCGACCACCGGACCTTTCCCCTCTTCTTCACGGATTCTCCGGATCTGCACCGGAAGCCGTCTTCCGGCTTTCAGGCCGTCGGGAAATCGAGCAAGCGGCAGTATTGCCTCATGGCCCTCATCAATGCGGATGAAGGCGGACTTCAAGCTCTCGTTAACCTGTCCGCACACACCGAGAAACACGTCGTTCATCGCGTACGGACGCGCAGTCGCCCACTCGATCGGGCGTCCGTCCTGCAGCAGGACCGATTCGGTTTGGCTATCCCGCTTGAAAAGAAGGATCCTGCGGTCAGGCATGGCCTTCGTCCGACAACTCGATCCGCTCGCGGACGATCCAGGCATCCGCAGCGGCCATGCGCTCCAAGCCGGCATG
>CAZNGQ010000095.1:0-9664 GCA_964572095.1 uncultured Oscillospiraceae bacterium | reverse complement strand
CATCTGCGCATGGAATCGGATCTTCCGGTCGTTCCGCAGACACCGGCAGCGAGGATCGATGTGGGCAACTGGAATGAGATGGTGACGGTCCGTGTCGTCAAGCGGGATGCCCAGACCGGCGACCGCCCCCAGGGGGACGCCTTCTTTGCCGGTGCACGGTTCGAGATCTGGCACAAGGACTACGCCTCATACGATGCGGCACCCGAGGACCGGCGGGACATCGTCGAGATTCCGGACGGGAGCGACACGGCGGAGAGCCGGCCTTTGCGCGGCGGCCGCCAGCCGGTGTTCCAGGTCCGCGAGATCACCCCGCCGACCGGTTATCGGTTATTCGGGGAAACCGTGGAGGCCGTTCCGGGACTGAGCGGCAGTGAGTCCCATACCGCTGTCGTCACAATCCTCGATCCGATCATCCGGGGACGTATCGAAATACAAAAAAGGGGCGAGCGGACGGCGGAGTCTCCGGATCCGGCGCGCGAACCGCTTCCTTTGCCGGGAGTGTCGTTCACGATCCGATCGGTATCGACGGGGCAAGCCGTCCAGACCATGGAGACGGGACCGGATGGGAAGGCGTTGTCGGATTGGCTCCCTTATGGACGGTATGAGGTCGCAGAAACAGCCGGCCCCGGCAATGCCGGGTATGTTCCGGCCGCACCGTTCGAGGCAACGATCAACCAGGACGGCGTAACGGTTGATTTTACAATCGAAAACCAAGCGGTCCGGACTCCGCTGCGGATCCGGAAAGTGGATGCCCGGACCGGCGGTCCCATCCAGTTGCCGGGCGCCGCATTCCAGATCCTGTATGGGGACGGCAGGCCGGTGTTTTTCCCGGGTCTTTCGGACGATTCCGACGCCAAGACGGTTTTCGAGTCGGATGAGGAGGGGATGATCACGCTTCCGGACGGTCTGACGCAGGGAGAGTACCTCGCCGTCGAAGTCGCTCCGCCTGCGGGATATGCGCTCCGGCCGGACCCGGTTCCGTTCCGGATCGGTATAAGCGGCGTGGACGTGCTGTTGGACATACCGAACCTGCCCACCGGCCTGGAGATCCGGAAGACCGACTCCTCAACAGGGGATCCGCTGGGAGGCGTCGTATTTACCTTGACACGGGCGGATGGAACGGGGATGGCTTTTCTCTTGGACGGGCCGGTATACCGGCCGGATTCAGCCGGCGACCCGATGCTGGTTGCGGGGGAAGACGGATGCATCCGGATTCAAGGCGTTCCGGCTGGAGACTATCTCCTTGAGGAGACAACGCCACCGACGGGATATCTTCTCCCTGCGAATCCGACAGTGGCCGTCCGGATCGGATACGGGAACGATACGGACCATCCGCTGGTGGTCGAAGTACGCAACGATCCGGTTCCGGCCCCTGAGCCGACTGCGGCACCGACCCCGCCGCCGACCGTGACGGTGCCGAGCGAACCCTTGCCGCAGGTTCCGCCGATTCCTCCAACGGGAGAAGGCGCGTACGATTCGCGGCTGTGGATCCCGGCATCGGCAGCGATGATACTGGTTCTGTTCAATGGCGTTCGGAACGCATGGAGAAAAGCCGGACAAGAGCATCCGGATCGCCGAAACCGCCGGCTTTTGTAACGACGGTCTTGCCGTCCCAGCGGCCGCCGACGATCCGCGCGACGGGAATCTGCGGCAGGGCGGTACCCAGGATCTCCAGTGCATCGGCCCCGGACGCGTCCAGCAGGACGCGGGCCGTGTCTCCGCCCAGAAGCACCAGGGTTCCCGCATGATCCAACGCATGCGCGAACTCGGCCAGGCTCGCCAGGATACGGTCCGCATTCTGGCGGGCGGTGTCGGGCGAGCCTTCCGCAGACAGGATATCGCCTTTGGGGACGTGGACTGCGTTCAACAGGAGGTTCTTTCCGGCGGACAGCGAATCCCGGATCACCACCCCGGCCTGCCGCAGGACGGCCTGCCGCCCAGGATCCCCATCGGAAGCCAGCAGGGCGCTCCGGTCGGGATGGACATGCGCCAGGCCCGGCTCCGCGGAAAGCAGCCGCTCCACCTGCAGCATCGTTCGCGAAGCCGGCGATCCGCAGACAAACACAACGGGGGAGGGCAACTCCGGCTCTGCCGCGGGAGCCGGAACACCCGACGGATTCGGACCCGGCCAGACGGCCGCCAGGCCGGCGGAGCCGACCGGGAGCAACCCGAGCGCCGAGGTGGCTCCGGCCCAGATCCGGAGGTCCTCGGAGGTCTCGGCATCACCGACAAAAACCCGGGTGCCCCGCACGATCCGTTCCGACAGGCTGTCCGCCTCGGCGACCGGAACGGCGGACACGGTCAGGCGCGAGAGCAGGACCGGCAGGGACGAAGTGCCCAGGGGAGCCAGCGGGTCGTGACCGATGTCGGTATCGGCCAGCGGAACGCCGTCGACATACAGGACCCCGTCCCGGATCACGCGTCCCTGTGCGGGCAATGCCGGACACACAAGCGCTCCGGGATACCCGCCGGTCTGCAGCAGCGCTTCCAGTTCCGCAGCGACAGGGCCGCGCATCGTGGAATCGATCTTTTTATAGTCGACTTTCCGCCCGACCGCCCGGAGCTGGAGAACCGCATTCCGGATCGCTTCAGCCGCCTGCGGCTCGTTCCGGTTGCGGCTTTCCGTGTCAAGGATGAGAATCGCGTCGGCCGGCATGCGGTCGATCCGGTCGGACCGCCACAGGCACAGAACCCGATCGCTCGACAGGTTCACCGCCAGCATGCCGGTATCCATGGCCCCCGTCAGGTCATCGGCTAGAAACGTGCGCAGCGCGGCGGAACGCGACTCTACCACGGCGGGTTCGGTCGTATGGTCGGTCATGGCCGCCCGGCCCCTGTACGGGACCGGCTCATCATGGCGGCGTACCGGATCGCCTCACACATGCTTTTGTCCGAGGCCGTACCCATGCCGGCCTGGTCGAACGCCGTTCCGTGGTCGACCGACGTCCGGATGATCGGCAGCCCGAGCGTGACATTGATGCCGGATACCGCCTTCCAGCGGCCGGTCTTGTGGTCCATGATGAACCCCGAGGTTTTGATCGCGATATGGCCCTGGTCATGATACATCGCAACCATGATGTCGTATTGTCCCCCGCGCGCCCTGGCGAACGCGGAATCCGGCGGCAGCGGCCCCTCCGCATGAATGCCTTCCGCGACAGCCCGCCGAATGGCTGGGATGATGTGGCGGATCTCTTCGTCCCCGAACAGACCGCCTTCACCTGCGTGGGGATTCAGTCCGGCCACCCCGATCCGGGGCGAGGAGATGCCAAACTGCAGCATCGCGTCCCAGGCGAGCCGGATCGTGCGGTATACCCGCTCCTCCGTGACCCGGTCGCAGGCGTTGCGCAGGGATACGTGCGTACTCACGTGGATCACCCGGAAGTTCCCGTCGGCCAGCATCATGGCGTAGTCGCGGGTGCCGGTGAGGGCGGCATAGATCTCCGTGTGGCCCGGATACGCTACCCCAGCCTCCTTGAGTGCTTCCTTGTGGAGCGGCCCGGTGACCGTAGCGTCCACCGTACCGTCCATCGCGCTCCGGATCGCCGCCGCGACGCAGTTGTAAGCCGCCAAACCGGCGGTTTTCTGTACTTTGCCGAACTCCAGGCCCGACAGGTCGACACCGGCGCAGTCGACCACCTCGATGGCATCCCGCCGGAACGTCGCATGGTCCGGAGCGTCGAGCGAGACGATCGGCAGGGTCGTCCCGACGATCACCGCCGCCCGGCGGATCACCTCCGGATCCCCGAAGACCAGGGGCCGGGACATGCGCCGTACGCGATCCCGGGCGCAGGCCCGGACCGCGATCTCCGGGCCGATGCCCGCGGGATCGCCCATGGTCACGGCAAGGATCGGCTTGTGCGCCCGGATCACAGAAGCACCCCCATTTCGCGGAGCCTCTTCTGGACCAGACCCGCGTCGAGGTCCCGGGGGCGGATTCCGCCCTGGACGGACAACGCCGCCGCGACGCCCGCGGCCTGGCCGAGCGCCATCATGTTGCCCATACTTTTCCCGGCCGTCAGGCCCAGGTGGGTGGCGGATGAACAGCGGCCGGCCACCAGCAGGTTGTCGACCTTGAGCGGCAGCAGGGACCGGTACGGATAGGCATGACCGGATTTCATCGCGGTACGGAGGTCTTTGCCCTCGTTGAGTCCGCCCGGATCGACCGCGCCGTAACGGCGGGCGATGACATCCTCGAACTCGGTGCCCGCGATGGCGTCTTCCAGGGTCATCACATATTCGCCGACGATCCGGCGTGTTTCCCGGATGCCGGGCGCTGGTCCGATACGCAGAAGCTTGCAGTTTTCCAGGCCGGGTACCTTGCGCATGTGCGCGATGCGGATGAAGTCCGCCGCGACCTGGACACCGGAGCGGTCCGCGACGATCAGTTCTTCCGGCCGGGTTGCGTCGATGCGCCCGGCATGGATCCATCCGCCGTTGTTGACCGAAACGATGCCGGGCAGCGTTGAACGGTCGAAAGAGTACCAGGCCGCGACACTGTATCCGTCGGCATCACCCGCCCGGATCAGGTCCTGGAACCCTTCGTTGCCGAATTCGTCGATCGCCGCGTACAGGCGGTCGACGTCGACGTCGCAAAGGGCGAAACTCATGGTCACCGCCATCAGGGCCCCGTCCGACTCGCGGCCGGAGACCATCGGGACGCCGGAATGGAACGAAAGGTCCCCGTCTCCCGAGGCGTCGACGAAGACGCTCGCGGAGAAGGCGTTCATGCCCTCCTTCGTGAAGGAGACGGCCTGCCGGATGCTTGTTCCGTCCATCTCCGCGCCGGTAACGGGCGTGAAAAGGCGGTAGGCGCATCCGGTCTCCTCAAAGAGCTCGTATGCGGCCAGCCGCAGGTAGTCGGGATGGATGTGCAGCCCGTCGCCGTCGACCCAGCTGGTCTTGCCTTGACGGCAGGCTTCCGGGCTGAGGCTCCGCACCTTGTCCACGAACATTCCGTGGACGCCGCCCCGGCTTCCGCCCTGGAGCAGCAGGCGGTTCATGGGCATCCAGTGGGAAACGGCCGCGACGCCGCCAAAAAAGCCGCGCGCCTCGAGGATGGCGGTCTTCGCGCCGCAGGAGGCGGCGGCAAGGGCCGCGCCGATGCCGGCCGGGCCGGCGCCCGCGACCAGGACATCGTACGTGGTGTCGGTCCGGGCGATTTGTGAAAGGAGGGTGTTCTTGTCCAGCATGTAGTCGCCTCACATCTCTCAGGTTTGTTTGTCGGAGCCGATCGAAGAATCCCCTCGATTATACTGCACGGTGACCGTCTCCGGCGCGTGGAACCGTCGCGGCCAGGCGCGCCAGGCGGTCTCCGGCGTAGTCGAGGAACAGGGTCAGGTCGTTGCAGAAACGGTACTTGCCGTCCACCCGCTGCCGGGCGCATCCGCCCCGGCACAAGGACAGCCAACGGCATTCGCGGCACTCCGGCGGCAGTTGTCGGGAGGAATTGACGAATCCGGCGGCTTTGCCGGCCGACAGCATGTCCGCCAGCGGGATGTCGCGGTCGAGGATCGAACCCAGGAGCCAGGCGTCCTGCGTAAAGAAATCGCACGGGTAGACGCTTCCGTCGCTCTCGATGACGGGATTCACGCTGCAGAATCCGTTCATGTCGCAGGCTTCGGGCGGTCCGCCCAGAAGCATGCGGACGAGATTGTCGAACAGCCGGATGCTCACATAGGTGCCGGACTTGAGTTCATCGTGCCAGACATCGAACAGATCGCACAGGAAACGGCCGTACCGCCCAGGCGAGAGTCCCGGGGTACGGGTACCGCCGCCCGCTTCTCCGTCGGCTCCCGGCGGATCGAGGCAGGGGATGAACTGCAGCCAGGCGAATCCCAGCCTGCGCATCGATCGGTAGACCTGGCGCGCATGGCGGGCCGACGCGTCGGTGACGACGGCCAGGACGTTGAACTCCGCGCCGTGCCGCTGCAGCAGGCCAGCGGCCCGTACCGCCGCGGCCCAGGTGCCGCTCCCGTCGGGGCGGGTCCGGTTGAGGTCGTTGATGTCGCGGGGACCGTCCAGGGACAGGCCGGTGAAAAAGCGGTTTTGTGAAAGGAAAGCGGCCCACTCATCATCCAGCAGGGTGCCGTTGGTTTGGATGGAATTCAAGACGCGCACTCCTTTCCGATTGTGTTTTTTCTGGAAAGCGAGAAGGTCCCGGTAAAAATCCAGACCCGCCAGCGTCGGTTCGCCGCCCTGGAACGCGAAAGCGCAGGATTCGTCGACGAGTTCGAGCGCCCGCTCGACCAGGGTCTCCAGCGTCGCGGCCGACATGATGCCCCGGTCGCCTTCCACCCGGCCGCGCGCGACCGCGTGGTAGAAACAGTACCGGCAGCGAAGGTTGCAGCGGCTGGAAGCGGGCTTGACGAGAAAGGTGGCCGATCGCATGGATTCCTCCAATCCGTGGTTCTGAAGTGTCCCGGAGCGCCCGGCCATACGGTATACTGGACGGCAGGACAACTCTATTATAACGGCATCGGGAGGTTTGCTATGCTGATATGCGCGCGTCCGCAGATGATGAGTCTGCGCCATTCGATGGATGAGATCGTTCCGCTGTTTCACGCGGCCGGTTTCGACGGATTCGAGTTCTGCATCGAGGACAAGCTGTTCCATGTCCGCCCGGACATGCTCGAGGACTACAGTGCCGACCATGTCGCCGGACTGGCTTCGGCCAACGGGCTCCGGATCAGCGCGATCGGCTGCCATGTCAACTTCGTCGACAGCGACGATGTCTTCGAGGTGATCAAGAAAGGCATCGCCAAGACCCGCCGGTTCGGCACGGACGTCTTTATCGTCGCGGCCGGACAACGTTCGGAAGAGGGCGACGGGGGGTATTCCGAGATGAAGCGAAGGCTCCGCGAGATGCTGGCCGTCGCAAACGCTTCCGGCGTCCGGATCGCGCTTGAACCGGAGCCCGGCCACCGGATCGACACGACGGTCAGCTTCATGAAACTGGTGGACGAACTCGACGGTGATCCGGCGATGTGCTGCAATTTCGACATCGGCCACTCGCACCTTCTCGATCCGGACATTCCAGGCAGCATCGCGCTGTTGGGCGGCCGCATTATCCACGGTCATATCGAGAACATGGGATCCGTCCACAAGCATCTGGTGCCGTGGGAAGGGCAAATCGACCTGGCCGAGGTCCTCCGTGCCCTGGCGGCCGCGGGTTTCGATGGCTCGCTTGCTTTCGATTTCTACAACGACACCTACCGGGAGGTCATGCCCCGCGTCGCCCGACACCTCAAGGATCTGGTCAAGGAGTCGGTCCCGGGTTCGATGTGAACGAACGGTTACGAATCGAATACATTTTACATTTGCACGCACACATCTCTTTTCGTGCGTTTTGAATCGCCTATAATGGGATACGGGTGAATGGATTCCCCGCGGTTGCCGTGACCCGCATGCATCCCGGCAAACTTACGGCAGACAGCAAGGAGTGGATCGCGACTTGAGGAAAAAAACTCGGGAGGTTTCATCGGAGTTTCGGATTCTCATCGTGGACGACGATGTGGGCATCATCGACTCGCTGTCCGTCCTGCTCAACCGTGCGGGCTACTTTTTCAAGGGCGCGACCGATCCGATCGAAGCGATCGAGATGGTCCGCAACGAAAAATTCGATCTGCTGATCCTCGATTTCCTGATGACGCCGATCCATGGCGACAAGGTTGTGGAGCGGATCCGCGAGTTCAACAAGGAGCTCTACATCCTCCTGCTCACGGGCCACAAGGACCTGTCTCCGCCGCTGCACACCATCCGCGAGCTCGACATCCAGGGTTATTGTGAAAAAAGCAACCGTTTCGACCAGCTGCTCCTGCTGATCGAATCCGGCATCAAGTCGATTTCGCAGATGCGGATCATCTCCAAATTCCGCGACGGTCTGAACAGCATTCTCTCCGCGGTTCCGCGGATCTACCAGCTGCAGCCGATCGACAGCATCCTGGAGGAAATCCTCATCCAGATCATGCCGATCATCAAGGGAACCGACGCGTTCATCCTGGTGGACGACGTCAGCAGCGTGGAATCGCGCAACCGCAGCTTTTTCAAGGGCATCGGCCGTTACCACGGCTCCATCGGGCATTTCTGGGAAAGCCTGTCACCGCGCCTGATCGAGGACATCGGCCGTTCCAGGGCCTCCTCCGATAAGGTGTATACCGATACCGGGGTGCTCGTCCCGCTGCTCACCGATTCCAGACATTCCATCGGCGTGATCTATGTGGAAGGATGCGATCGGGACGACGGGCTCAAGCTGCTCGAGATTTTCTCCAGCCAGGCGGCATCCTCCCTGCAGAACGCGTTCCTCCATTCCCTCGTCAACATCAAGAACGAGGAGCTGGACCGCACCTATGTCCTGCTGAAGCGCCGCTACCTCGACACCATCGAAGCCCTGAGAAAAGTCGTCGACGCCAAGGACGAATACACGCGCGGCCACTCCGACCGGGTCGCCTATTACTCCTATGAGCTTGGCCGGGCGGTCGGGCTGGGGGAGGACGACATCGAGACGCTCAAACTGGGCGGCTTGTTCCACGATGTCGGCAAGATCGGCACGGCGGACGACATCCTGCTCAAGGACACCAAGCTCAGCGACAGCGAGTTCGACGAAATCAAGCGCCATACGGTTACCGGCGCCAACATCCTGTCGGTCATCACGATGTTCCAGAACGTCGTTCCGCTGGTCCGGCACCATCACGAGCATTACGACGGCAGGGGATATCCGGACTGCCTGAAGGGCGAAGACATCCCGTACCTGGCACGCATCCTGTCCGTGGCCGACGCCTACGATGCCATGATGTCCAACCGTGTGTACCGCAACAAGCTGGGTTCCGGCCAGATCGTCGAGGAGCTCCTCAAGGGACGCGGTACGCAGTTCGACAGTGAACTGGTCGACCGGTTCGTCGGCCTCATCGACAAGTTCATCCCGCCGGACCAGATCGGGCTCAAGGATTTCTTCTCGGAATACTGATCCGTCTCTTTATTTTGCACCCGGGTCCACGTGGTCCGGCGCAAGACTGCGCAGGCGTTCCGAACGCCTGCGTTTTCGCATGCCCAGCAGGAGTGCGGCAACCAGTGACGGCAAGGCGCCCGACAGCGCCAGGAGCGATGTCAGGAACCAGGCGAGATCCTGGAATCCCTCCGTCGACGAGGCGGTCTTGACCAGCGCCCAGACGAATCCCGCTCCGAACACGACAGCGGGCAGGTATTTCCAGACCGCATGGCGCCGGCCGCGCTGCGGCAACGAAAGCAAAACGGTCAGCAGCACGGTTCCGGCTGCGATCGAGAGCAGAATCAGGATAAGGCGCAACAGGGCTGAATCCATGCCAATCCCTCCTCTAGGGTTGTATCCGCTATGAATATGCACTTCTTCACGAACCGGGGCAGGTACCTGTGTTACGCAAGTTTCGAAGGCTTTCGGTATAATCAATAGCGAAAAGGTGCAAATTTCGAGACATCCAACCGAGGTGACTGAATGCAAGACTTGAAAAAAGGAATCTGGAACGAAGAAATCAACGTCCGGGACTTCATCGTCCGCAACTATACGCCATATGACGGAGACGAGACGTTTCTGGCCGAGCCGACCGAACGTACACGGCTGTTGTGGGCTTCCGTCCTTGAACTGCTCGAGCGGGAACGCGATGCCGGCGGGGTGCTCGACATCGACACGCAT
>CAZNGQ010000094.1:0-9684 GCA_964572095.1 uncultured Oscillospiraceae bacterium | reverse complement strand
GTGATCTTGTTGTACTGGTAGACCATGTCGACGTTCCGGAGCTGCCGGATGAGCGGGGAGCGATGCGTCGCGTGCACGCAGGGTAGCAGGTCCTGCCGGATTTCCTTTGCGAACCGGATGTGTCCGGAATACCACAGCGCAAACCGCCGGGTCGTGTAGTAGGTCCGCCCCAGCAGCAGCCGGAACTTGCCGCGGTGGATCGGCCGGATGTCGTCCGGATCCCTGCGGCGGTCGAGAATCCTGCGGATCAGCTTGGTTCCCCCCATGTGTGCGTCCCCCCTAATAAGCAACCTGCCGTTGACCGTGATTAGTCTGCTGTTATCTATTCTAGCAATCTTATTTTCTCAAAATTGATCTTTCCGTTAACTTTTATAGAGATTTGGCTATTCACCAACAGTACGAGTGATTCCGGGTAGGCGGCAATGTCCATGCTTTCCGCCCGAAAAACCGGGACGACAGCAGCGGGAGAGGTATGTCAACTATTATTGTTTGCTATACGGAAAGGCAACCTTCATAAGTTGCACCTTAGCCGGAAAAGACACGAACCGATTTCTCTGGAAAACCATCCCCCACCGGTCGGAATATATAATAAGTGTACGCAACAAGGGAGGGCGAAACCATGGCCTCATGGAATCCCTGGCACGGCTGCCACAAGATCAGCCCCGGCTGTGCGAATTGCTATGTCTACCGGCACGATGCCAAGTATGAAAAGGACAGCTCGGTCGTGACGAAAAACGCGGACTTCGACCTGCCGATCCGGCGCGATCGCCATGGGAACTACAAACTGCAGCCGGGGGAGCTCGTCTACACGTGTTTCACCTCGGATTTCCTGCTGGACGACGCGGACGAATGGCGCAAGGAAGCCTGGGCCATGATCCGCGAGCGCAGCGATCTCCAGTTCCTCTTCATCACGAAGCGGATCCACCGGTTCCACGTGAGCCTGCCCGAGGACTGGGGCGACGGGTACGACCATGTCGCGATCTGCTGCACCGTCGAAAACCAGGACCGTGCGGATTATCGCCTGCCGCTCTATCTGCAGGCGCCGATCCGGCACAAGAACCTCGTCTGCGAGCCGCTCCTCGGGCCCATCGACCTCTCCCCCTACTTGACGCCAGCGATCGAGTCCGTGACGGTCGGCGGGGAGTCCGGCAACGAGGCGCGCCTGTGCCGCTACGAATGGGTGCTGGCGATTCGCGAACAATGTAGGCAACGCGGGATCCCGTTTCATTTCAAGCAGACCGGCGCCTTGTTCGAAAAGGACGGCCGGACCTTCCGCGTCCCGCGGCAATACCAGCACGCGCAGGCGAAAAAGGCGGGGATCGACTTGAAATAGCGATCATCTTGACTCGGTGGCAGACGAAATCGTGGTATTCTTGATAGAAAACTGGGAGACCGCTATGCGTCAGACACCTTGGGGAACCTTCGACATCGTTCGCGACCATCTGGAAAAACAGTACGAGTCTCCATTATATGAAACCGATACCGGTCTGTCGCCGACGGAACTGGCGCAAGCCGCCGAGTCGTATTTGACTGGGCATCCCGATCAGTCCCATGTGCTTCAAAAAGCGAACCTGTATCGCCTGATCCTGGAAAAGGGACGCATCGGCGTCGATCCTCAGGACTTTTTCGCCGACAAGCTGCAGCATGCCGGCATTTTGAACAACCTCCAGAATCGATGGAACAACGAGGTGAAACAGCAGCACCTTCCTGACGAAGAAGCCTGGATGGCCGACGCGTCCCGGACCGGGTACCTGGAGGGAGTGCTGGATCTCGGGCACACCTCGCCCGGCTGGACGACGATGCTGTCGCTCGGTCTCAACGGACTGATGGAGCAGGCGCGTCAGTGCAGGGCCGACCTCGGGCCGGCGATCACGCCGGAGCAGGCGGATTTCTACGACGCCGTCGAGATCGTCTATACGGCTACGATCCAGCTGGCCGGGCGATACGCGGCGCTGGCCCGTCAGTTGGCCGGGGAGAATCCGGAGCACGCCGCCCGTCTGCTCATGGTGGCGGACGCGATGGACAACGTTCCCGCGAACCCGCCGCGCAATTTCCACGAAGCCCTGCAGTTCTCCTACCTGATGCACCAGCTGATCGAGATGGAGGGCGAGCGCGTCCGCTCGATGGGCGGTTTCGACCGGTTGTTCTTCCCCTATTACCAGGCTGACATCGCCTCTGGCCGGCTCGACCGGGAACAAGCCAAGGAGCTGATCCAATTTTTCTGGATCAAGTTCTTCGCCCATACCCGGGGCGTGGAAAACGGGAAGAACTTCTACTTTGGCGGTTGCCTGCGGGACGGCAGCGACGCGGTGAACGAACTCTCCACGCTCGCGCTCGAAGCGTACGACGACCTGGACACGACCGATCCCAAGCTGTCGGTGCGCATCGGCCGGAACACCCCGGACTCATTCGTGGCGCAAGTGGCCCGAATCATCCGGCAGGGCAAGACCGGCTTTGTACTGGTCAACGACGACATCGCGATCCCGGCACTCCTCCGCGACGGCAAAACCCTGGAGGAAGCCCGTGACTACCTGCTGATCGGCTGCTACGAACCCACGATCGAGGGACTCGAGATCGACTGCAACATGAGCTTGAAAATCAACTTGTCCAAGACGGTGGAGCTCGCCATGAACAACGGCGTCGATCCCGTCTCCGGAATCCGGCTCGGCCCCGAGACCGGCGACGTGCGCGCGATGGAGAGCTATGACCGGTTCTACCAGGCCGTCCTGCGTCAGATCGACGCCCAGGTGGACCGTGCCACGACATTCATTTGCCGGTTCGAACCCTACTGGCCGTACATCAATCCTTCGCCCGTGCTGGCCGGCACCTTTACGGACTGCCTGCGCAAGGGCCGGGACATCGGTCAGGCCGGGCCGAAATACAACCACACCGGCTCAATGGGCGCCGGGCTGGCAAACGTCGCGGACTCCCTCGTGGCGGTGAAGCGCCTCGTTTTCGATGAAAAGCGCTGCACGATGGCCGAACTGGCCGACGCGGTGCGCGCGAACTTTGAAGGGTACGAAGACCTGCACCGCTATATCGTCTACCGCCTGCCCAAATGGGGGAACGACGACCCCGAGGTGGACGGGATCGCCCGGCAGGTGGCCGACCATTACGCCGCGCATGTGAACGCCATCCCCAACACTCGCGGCGGAAGATTCCGGACGTCGATGTTCACCCTCGACTACCGCTACCGGTTCAGCAAGCACATGGGCGCGACACCGGACGGCCGGCTGGCCGGCACGTACCTCGCGGGAGGCGTCGGCGCGATGACGGCCCGCGACGTCAAAGGGATCACCGCGCAGATCAACTCGGTCACCAAACTGGATTTCCTGTCGATCCCCAACGGCTCCGTGCTCGACATCTACCTCCACCCCTCTGCCATCCAGGGCGACGACGGGCTCGCGGCGTTCGTGGCGATGATCCGCACGTACTTCGCCAAAGGCGGGTTCGGCATCCAGTTCAATGTATTCGACACCCAGACGCTGCGGGACGCCATCCAGAATCCCGAACAGTACGCCACCCTGCAGGTGCGCGTATGCGGGTGGAACGTGTATTTTACCTCCATGTCCCCCTACGAGCAGGAGCAGTACATCGAAGCCAACAAACACCTGCTCTGAGGAGGTTCCATGTCTTCCATCACCGGCCGCATCTTTGACATCAAGCGCTTCGCCGTGCACGACGGCCCGGGAATCCGCACGACGGTTTTCCTGAAAGGCTGCCCCCTGCACTGCGCATGGTGCCACAACCCCGAGGGGATCTCCCCCGCGCCGGAGCTCGCGTTCATCGTCCGCAAGTGCATCGGCTGCGGGGATTGCGTCAAAGCCTGCCCCGTGGGCGCACATACACTGGCCGACGGCATCCACACATTCGACCGCACCCGCTGCACCCTGTGCGGAGCGTGTGTCGAGGCCTGCTGCCCGCAGGCGCTGGTGCTGTATGGCCGGGAGGTCACGGTGGAGCAGTTGATGTCCGAAATCCTGCCCGATCGCGAATTCTACGAGCAATCCGGCGGGGGCATCACGGTCTCGGGCGGAGATCCGCTGATACAGCCCGACTTTTGCGCGGCGTTCCTGCAGGCCTGCCGCGAGAACGGACTGCATACTGCAGTGGACACCTCGGGTGCGGTTCCCTGGAGCGCTTTTGAAAAAGTGCTGCCCCATACCGACCTGGTCCTGTTTGACTTGAAACATTTCGATGACGCGGAACACCGACGCTGGACCGGTCTGGGAAATAGCCGGATCCTGGAAAACCTGCTGACCCTGGGTCGGCTGGGTGTTTCGGTAGAAGTGCGGATCCCCTGCCTGCCCACCGTGAATGACGGCGACGTGCTGGAGGCCATTGCCGGATTCCTGCGGCAGGTGCCCTCCCTGACAGGCGTGCGCCTGCTGCCCTACCACGATTTCGCCCGGTCCAAGTTCGGTGCCATTGGCCTCGAGGACACGATGCCGCTGGTCGATAAGCCATCGCAGGAGCAGATGGAAGACCTGCGGGAAATTGTACGCCGGCATGGGCTGGTGGTTCTATAGGGAGCGGACCGCGACAGGCGGTATCCGCGAGTCAACCGCCTTCGCGGACGGAAACCTCCGGGATCGTGCTTTTTTTAGTTCTGCTGTCCCATTTTTCATAGAGAAGGGACAGGAACCATCCGGCAACCGGGTGGACCGCCAGACCGGCAACGATGCAGATTCCGGCCGTCTTGCGGGCGGATCCGGCTCGGAGCGCCGCCAATCCGGTTTCCAGCAACGGCAAATAGATGCCGAAGACGAGAACCATCGACAGCAGCGGAGGATAGACCGCGAGATCGATGGGATACCCCAACAGCCCCGCCGCGATGCCAAGCAGCCCCAGATAAAGGGCGCTGCGCCGGAGCGGCCCGCGCATGACACCCAGCGGGATCATGAAGCTGCGCCAGATCGCCGCGGTCTGCGCGCCGCCCAGCGTTGCGCCCAGCATGTTCCGGAGTGCGGCAAGGCATGCGGTTTTGCGGTAGTCGACCGCCGGAGCGCAGTCCCGGCCGCCCGCCTGCCGCTGCAGAACCGTCTCCACGGCCATGGCGTCGATCGGCCACATCACGAGAACCAGCAGGACAAACGGCAACGCCCGCGCGAAACGCACCGGCTCCAGCCCCCAGCCGATCCCCCAGATGTCCTGCCACCATCGGGACGGATCCATGATCGGCAAGCCGATGCCGGTGGACCACTCCGGAACCTGTCCGAGCAGGAGAGGCAGGAAGACGGCGACAACAGCGATGGCGGGGATCGTCAGCCACCGCACGTTGAGCCGCTTGAGTCCAAACGACAAAGCGGTTCCGACGATCCCCAGCAGGATGGCGGTCAGGACGCCGCCCTGCACGGCCGCCCACTGCCAGAGAACCTTCAGGGCACTATGAAATCCCATAATGGCGAAAAGGACCAGGATTCCGCCGCGCGTGCCGGGGCCATTGAGCCGCATGAGGCGGTCCTGCCAGCCGAGCGCGGCGGTCAGCAGCCCCATGGCCCCGACCAGCAGGCCGAAGGACAAGGGGTGCACCCCCGCGGCCGCCATTGCCGGAACAAGGGCGATGAGCGGAGCGAGCGTACCGGGCGGGGCGGCGGGAATACGGAGAACAACCGTTACGACAAGAGTCAGCACGCTCGCCAGAATGAGTTCGAGACGGACATTTTCACGCACAAATGACACATCTCGGACTCCGAGCGCGGTCGCCCAGGCCGTGGCGAAAGCGGCGGCGAGCGCTACTTTTCCGACCACCCCCGACAGGGCTGGAACCAGGCTCCGGATCCAGGACGCCCCTGGCGGATGCTCCAACCGGATCCTCACATCCGCATCGGCAGGATCTGCGCATAGTCCTGCGCCTGGCCGCCATCCAGGAAACATTCGATGATCCGGGATCCCAGCGGATCCAGCTCAGGCAACTGGTAAGCGGCGAGTTCTTCACGGAAGAAAGCGTCGAGCTGGGCGGCGCCCGCGTCATACCCCTCGATGCCGACCTCCGGTTGGCGCTCGACCGAAAGCAGCCCGTGGGGCAGGTAGGTTCCGTCGACTTTCATACTGTCCAGCGCGTACCCAAGCAGGGAACAGCGCGCCTCGACGAGCTGGTGCGCGGCAAACCGCGCGCCGCCGCGGCGGGCCAGGTACTCCCGGGCGATCCACTGGGGCATGAAGCCGACATGGTATGCGCCGATGTGCTGGTTGGGCAGGAGGATGCAGCGTGTGTCGGGCGTGTCGGCCATCTGGCGAAGGAGCAGATTGGCCTGGGCAACCCGCCGGCCGGTCGCGAAGGGCCAATAGGATCCGACCCCCTCGCTTTTCATACCGGTGTTGTCCGTCACGCTTGGATTCGCATGCCCGCGAGGCGCGACCAGCCGCCACAACCAGGCGAGTGCCGGCGGCAGCACATGCAGCATCCCGATGATGCCGTATGACGGAGCCTCCCGGGTGCAGGGCGGGGTGCGTACCCCGAAGGAGCGGACGTCCACCTCGACCGGACCGGCGACGACGTCGGGGACGAATCCGCGCGGCATGATCACACGGGGGTTCGGACAGGGCTTTCCCGGCGCGTCCATCGCGTGTTCCCAGATCAGGCAGGTCGAACCGGGAGCGGCATCATAGTTCATGAAGATCAGCGGCCCCGGCGGGTGGACACACAACCCTTCCAGGTAGGGATCGGTCCCGTAACGGCGGATATGGTCGGTCCGAAGGAACCATCCCGCTTCGGCGTCGCGGACCACCAGTTTTCGTCCGGCTCCTTGCATGGAAGGATGGCATATTGCCATGTCGTCGGTTACCGGACGCAGTCCGCAGGTCTCCTTGAGGTCCAGATAGAAATCCTCGCGCGTGTCCAGATTGCGTCCGAGCAGGACTCTTCCGTCCGGCTGGCGGTGCATCTCCCCGACCATCTCGCTCTTGCCGCCGCCGCTCGCGCCTTCGTGCATGATCGTGATCACGTTTTCATACGGGGTGACGACCTGTACCGTGGATCCGTGCGCGGTAACCCATCCCTCTTCCTCGCCCGCATGGAGCAGGACGCCGTATACGCCTTTCTTGGCGCTCGGGCCGGGATACAGGTTGTAGGAGAACATCTCGTACATTCCGGCACGCCGGTTGTGCACCACCATCTGCCGGCCGCCGAAATGCGTGTGGCGGAAAGTCGGGGCTAGGTAGATCACGGCGCGCGGAGAAAAATCCGGGTCGAGCTCCCCCGCGGGTATGAATCCCTGGAGATCCGCGAGCCCTGCGGCAAAGAATCCCGCATTTTCCGGAGCGATCAGCACGGCCGGATACCCGGCCTCTTCGTCACCCGCCCAGAAGGGCAGGAGGATCAGGTCCTGGCGGGAAAGCCAGTCCAGTGTCAGGCTGCGCAGCCCGTCGAACGGAACGCCGTATCGATCCTCAAATCGCTCCTTGTCCGTCGGCCCGGAATCAGCGACGACCATGCAATCGGGGTCCCGGCGTCGAAGATAGGGATCGGGGTAGTTGACGACCAGCCCGTTCCGGCACCGCGTGACGGTCGCCTCGACCACGCGTCCGGCGCCTGGTGTCGCATAGGCGACTTCGAACTCATTGTTCTCTGCTCCACCCATTGCCAATTCGACCAGGTGTTCCCGGCTTTCCGGAACCAGTGTGCGGCCGTTGCGGTGCGATACCCCCAATCGATCGACCAGGTCCTGGAGCGCGGCGGGCAGTCCGATACGCGAGGTGATTCTTCCCATGTTCCACTCCTCCTTCATAAAAAAATCCGGCAGCCGCAGCCCTGACAGGGCTGTCGGTTGCCGGACTACCCGCAGCCTGGTCCGGTAACGGACCTTGCGCGGCGTCTTCCAGGATCTATATGAGCGTCATCCCAACTTCTGGATCGACTCCTCCAGATTTTCCTCCAAGGTGATGACAATCATCTTTTCTCCGGTCCGCGTGCTGACATCGGAATGAACACTGATGATTCCGACATCCACGATCCCGCGCACCATGTCCTCAAGGGTGTCCTTGGCATTCTCAAACAATGCGGTGCGGACCTGTTTGAGCAGTTCTACCCCTTGGGGGTTCTGCGCCAGATTGCGTTCCGCCAGGCTCAGGAACCCCTGGAGCCGGATGATGATGAGGTCCTGACAGACGATGGTGCGGATCTGCTTGGGACCGCGCCCCATATGCTCAATCTCGAAACGGCTGACCGCCTCGCTGATCTTCGCCTCGATCTGTCCTTTTGTCATGCATAATCCTCCTCTGATTCCTGCACACAATATCAGCTATCCCAGTTATTTGCAAGTGGATCGACTATTTTCTGCATTTTTCACAACTCGCACTTGCATATTGGTCGTTCCTCTGGCGAAACACAGCAATTGATAAAACCAATGGAAACGAAGGCACCGCCAACACTCCGGTTGTTTCTCACATCGGTCTCAGTGCCGAAATCCGGATTCGGTCAGGATTCGGTCCACAGTTCCGACGAAACTGTCCTCGGCCCCCCAGGAGAACGAGAAGATCGCGCCCTGTCCGCCGCCCGATCCGATGGCGTCGACCTGGACCTGATCGTCCTGTCCGGTGACGATGACGGTCAGGCTGGCCCGACTCGAGGCACGCATGAAGTATTTCTCGAATACCATCACGATGACGATGGCTTCACCGAGATCCCGCCGCATGCTGTCGACCAGTGAACAGCTCATCCCGCTTGCCTGAATGCGCTTGGCGAGCATGTCGGCGACTTGCGGCACGGATCCTGTTCCGTATAGGGTGGTTTTTGCCATGGGGGTATTCCTCCTGTGGTGGTACGATATATAGGTGCAGGCAGCCCGGGAGTTCCAGGCTGCCTGCACGTTATGGTACAAATACGGTCATTTGCTATCGGTCGTTCCCGAAGCTTCATCAGCGGGTTTCGTCTCCTGCTCGATCGACTTCATGATCGCGGCCTTGATGCCGGCGACCCGGCTGTCGTCGATCTTGTTTCCCTGGTCGAACTTGACGCCAAGCTTCTCGCTGACCAGGAGGCTCATGAGCATTTCGAACGCGTTGACGGAGCTGCCCTGCCCGTCGCCGCCGCCCATGTTGACCACGGTCTTGGGCACGATGTCGATCCCGGCCTTCTCGACCGCGGCCGTGAACTTGGTCATGACATCCTGAACGACCTGGTACTGCGGGCCGCCGTACGCCTTGACCTGTTCGTCGATGGCGATGGCTTTACCGATACCGACCCGGGCCTCCCGCTCGGCTTCGGCTTCCGCAATGGTCTTGATCTTGGCGGCTTCCTGCAGGGAGCGCTGGTAGTCCGCCTTGCCCTGGTTGCTCTGGATCTGGATGTTGATGTCCGACTCGGTCAGGAAGCGCTGCTGCAGGGCCTTGGACTCCGCTTCACGCAGTTCCTTTTCCTTGCCGGCGGCCTTTTCCTGCTGCGAGTAGGTCTCGATCTTTTCGATGGCGATCTGCCGTTCGCGCAGCTGGGTCAGTATGACTTCGATCTTGTTGTCGTTCACTGATGCAGCCGGGGTGCCGATCAGCACTTCTTCCAGCTCCAGATTGTAGTGCTCGAACTTCGTCTTCATTTCGTTTGAGGCGAGGTTCTGGATGTCGTTGCGCTCCTGGATGAGCTGGATCAGGGTCTTGGTCTGGCCGATGTTCTTGAAGTAGGCGGACACCATCGGGTCCAGCGTCTGGTCGACGAGCATCTTCACATCGCCGAACCGCTGAATGACG